>JALYMS010000122.1 GCA_030773535.1 Actinomycetota bacterium
CCTCCCCGACCCGCCGCCGCATCGCCGGGCCCCGGCGGCGCTGGACCGGCGCCGGCCCGAGCTCCGACGACCCCCAGCCGCTCGGGCGTCTGGTGGACTCGCTGGTCACCGAGCAGAACTGGTCGGAGCGCACCCGCGTCGGAGCGGTGTTCGGGCGGTGGGAGGCGCTGGTCGGTCCGGACATCGCCGCGCACTGCCGGCCGCAGACGCTGACCGAGGGGGAACTGCTCGTCGTCGCCGAGTCGACGGCGTGGGCGACGCAGCTGCGCCTGATGGCGCCGACGATCCTGGGCAGGCTGCACGCGCAGGTGGGCGGAAACGTCGTGAGCCGGTTGCGCGTTGTCGGACCGACGGCCCCGAGCTGGAAGAAGGGCCCGCGCTCGGTGCGGGGGCGGGGTCCACGCGACACGTACGGATAGGCGCGTCGCCGGGCCTCCTTCCGGGCCGGCGCCACCACGACAGCACGATGACGGAGAGGCACCGATGAGCAGCCCGCGGGACCGAGACGGCGCCGACGACGGCGGCGAGTGGCAGGAACCGCCCCACCTGTCGGGGAACGAGCCGGAGGACGGGTCGCCTGAGGACCGGCCGAACATCGCCGACCGTCGGATGCGGCCCCGGGACGGCGATTTCGTGTCCGACGGGGGGACGTGGCAGCCGCCCGGCTGGGACCTCCCGACCGCGTCCCCCGACCGGCCGGCGGGCGTCGATCCGTCCTGGTCGCCGCCCGGGACGCCTCCTCCGCCCGGGACTCCTGCTCCGCCCGCATCCGAGCCGCCCGTGGCGCCGGTGTCCCCACCCGTCCAGGAGCCCGTCCGCGGCGGCCTCTTGGGCTCGCGCCGGCGGTCTCCGGGCGAGGTGGAGAAGGTCTTCACGTACGAGGGCGACGTCGTCGGCGCCCAGGGGTGGGCGCTGCAGCAGGGCTGGACCGTCTCCGACGGCGAGGCGCCCGAGGACGCCGTCCTGCGGGAGCTGGTCGCCTCCGCGCCGGTGCGGCCGACCAAGGACCACCGCCCGGCGAGCGTGCTGCGGGGGCGTTCGGGCACCCTGGACCTGGTCGCGTTCGACATCGTCTACGCCTCGGGGCGCTACGTCGTGCCGCAGTACGCCGTGACGGCGGCTCCGCTGCTCGGTGCCGTTCCTGGGCTGCGCCTGTCCCCCGCGCGGTTCTGGAAGCACCGGATCGGCGGGCTGCTCCCGATCCCCAGCGGCGACGAGCACTTCGACACGCGGTGGATGCTGCTGGCCGCCGAGGACAGCCCTCAGGTCCGCCGACTGGCGCAGGACCCTGCGGTGCACGCCCTGCTCCTGGGCTCCGACGACGGTGACGAGTTCTGGACCGCCGTCGGCCACCTCGCCGCCATCCGCCCGGACGGGCACCGGCCTCAGCTGCTCGAGCACCACGCCCGCCTGCTGAACGCCCTGGTCACTGCTCTGTCGCTCGGCAGCTAAGAGGTTCCGGCCGGTGAGCACCGAGTCCGCCGGTGCCGGGGCGCCGTCCGGAACGGCGGCGCCCGACCCTGGCGCACCGGCTCCGCCCGAGGTGCGGCTGCGGCACCTGCTGCCGCTCCTGCGGCCGCACCGCCGGTCCCTGGCCCTGGCGGCCGGGCTGTCGCTCGCCGGGGCCGCCGCCGCGCTGGCGCAGCCGGCACTGGTCGGCCGGGTGATCTCCGCGGTGGGGGACGGGCGGTCGGTCCTGCCCGCGGTCGGCGTCCTCGTCGCAGTGCTCGTCGCGGGAGCTCTGCTCGGAGCGGTCCAGCAGTACGTGCTGCAGCGGACGGCGGAGGACGTCGTGCTCACCGCTCGTCGGACACTGGCCGACCGGTTGCTGCGGCTCCCGATCCAGGAGTACGACCGGCGGCGCACAGGTGACCTGATGTCGCGGGTGGGCGCGGACACCACCCTGCTGCGGGCCACGGTCACCTCGGGAGTGGTGGAGGTCGCCGGCTCGGCGGTGGTGGGCGTCGGGGCGCTGATCGCGATGGCGCTGGTCGACGGCTGGCTGCTGCTGGTCACCGTGGCCGCGGTGGGACTGGGGGTTGCGGTCGTCAGCACCGTGGTACGCCGGATCCGCGACCTCTCCCGGCGGGCCCAGGAGGAGGTCGGCGCGATGACCGCGGCGGTCGAGCGGGCGCTGTCCGCCGTCCGGACGATCCGCGCGAGCGGCGCGACCGATCGCGAGGTGGAGGTGGTCGGCAACAGCGCCGCTCGGGCGTATGCCGCGGGCGTGCAGGTCGCGCGGGTGGAGGCGATGGTCTCGCCGGCGAGCTCGATCGCGGTCCAGGGCGCGTTCCTCGCGGTGCTCGGCCTGGGCGGCTACCGGGTGGCCACCGGCTCCATCGACGTCGCCGACCTGGTGGCCTTCATCCTCTACCTGTTCCTGCTGGTGATGCCGCTGGGGCAGGCGATCGCGGCATGGACCCAGCTGCAGACCGGCCTGGGAGCGCTCGCGCGGATCCAGGAGGTCCTCGGGCTCCAGCCGGAGGAGGACCGGCGCCCCGAGCGGGGCGGGGCGACGGTCCTGCCGCGGTCGCCGTCCCCCGAGCGGCCGGTGCCGCTGCTGGAGCTCGACGACGTCGGCTTCACCTACCCCGACGGGACCGAGGTGCTGCGCGGTGTCTCCCTCACGGTGCCTGCGGGGAGCCGCGTGGCGCTGGTCGGTCCCTCGGGTGCCGGCAAGTCCACGATCCTGGCGCTGGTGGAGGGCTTCTACCCGCTGACCGCCGGCGTCCTCCGCTGGTCCGGCACCGACGTCCGGGAGCTACCGCGGGCCGCCCTGCGTGGCCGCGTGGGATACGTCGAGCAGGAGGCCCCGGTGCTCGCCGGCACCGTCCGGGACAACCTGCTGCTCGCCGCTCCGGGAGCCACCGACCCCGAGCTCTGGGCGGTGCTCGCCGACGTCGGCCTCACCGCGGTGGTCCAGCGCTCCGCCCGGGGTCTGGACGTTCCCGTCGGCGACGAGGGGGTGTTGCTGTCGGGCGGGGAACGGCAACGGCTGGCCATCGCCCGCTCGCTGCTCTCCCGGCCCGAGCTGCTGCTCCTGGACGAGCCGACCGCGAGCCTCGACGCTCGCAACGAGAGCCTGCTGCGGGACACCCTCGCCGCCGCCGCGGCCGACCGGGCGCTGCTGGTGGTCGCCCACCGGCTGTCCACGGTGCGGGACAGCGACCAGATCGTCGTCCTGGACACCGGCCAGGTCGTGGCGCGCGGTACGCACGACGAGCTCGTCGAAGAGAGTCCGATCTACCGGGAGCTGGCCACCGCGCAGCTGCTGGTCTAGTTCGGTCCTCCCCCGTTCCGGCCTGACGAGGAGGGCCCGGAGGGCTCCACGAGGAAGGTCGGGTGCGGCTCCGCGCAGCCGGGGGACGGCACCTGGCCGCGGTGCGGTGCGGAGGACCGCCATGTCGTTGCCTCCTCGGCCGCACGGGTGATGTTGCCGACCATGCTGCCGAAGACGATGCCGTGGAACGGGGTCACGGCCCACCAGTAGACTTGCCCGAACAGGTGGCGCGGCGCGAAGGTGGCGCGCTGCTGCAGGCGCGTGGTTCCCGGAGAATCGTCGTGTTCCACGTGGAACTCGAGCCAGGCGAGCCCGGGTAGCCGCATCTCCGCACGCAGGCGGAGCAGGCGGCCCTCCTCGAGCTCCTCGACTCGCCAGAAGTCGAGGGCATCGCCCACGTAGAGGTCGTGCGCGTCCCGTCGTCCCCGGCGCAGGCCGACGCCGCCCACGAACCGGTCCAACAGGCCGCGGACCTCCCAGGCGAGCGGGAAGGAGTACCAGCCGGTCTCGCCGCCGATGCCCTCCACCACGCGCCACACGGCGTCCGGCGGGGCCGGCGTGGTCGCGGAGCGGTCGTCGACGTACAGACTTCCGCCGGCCCACTGCGGATCGGTCGGCAGCGGGTCGGACGGCGCACCGGGCACGGAGGCCGAGGACCACCGCGTGGCCACCGCGGAGGCCCCTGACGTTCCGGAGGGCCAGCCGCACCGCCTCGTCGAAGGCCAGGAGCCCTTCCGGCGGATCGGGCACGTACTGCGCGATGTCGTGCTCCCGGCAGACCACGGTGTTGCGCAGCGACTCCACCAGCGGCCGGGCGATCCCGGCCGGCACCGGCGTGACGACGCCGACCCAGTGGCTGGACAACGACGGCGTGAAGAACGGGACGGGCAGGATCCGCCGCCGGGGCAGCCCCGCCACCGCGGCGTAGCGCTGCATCATCTCCACGTAGTTCATCCGGTCGGGACCGCCGATGTCGAAGCTGCGGTGCACCTCCGGGGGCAGGTCCGCACAGCGGACCAGGTAGCGCAGGACGTCCCGGATGGCGATGGGCTGGATCTCGCTCTGCACCCACCGTGGGGTCACCATCACGGGCAGCCGCTCGGTGAGGTAGCGAAGCATCTCGAAGGACGCCGATCCCGAGCCGAGGACGATCGCCGCCCGCAGCACCGCGGTGGGCACCCCTGATCCGAGCAGGATGGTGGCGACCTCCCCGCGGGAGCGCAGGTGCGGCGAGAGGTCCTCGCCGTCCGGTTCCAGCCCGCCCAGGTAGACCAGTCGGCCGACCCCGGCCTCCCGGACCGACCGGGCCATGATCTGGGCCGTGCGCCGGTCGGTCTCCTCGAACGAGGGACCACCGCCCAGCGCGTGGATC
>JALYMS010000123.1 GCA_030773535.1 Actinomycetota bacterium
CTCGGCAGCCAGGTCGCGGTCGCGGCCGATCTCCTTCGCCAGGGTGCGCAGCTCGCCGACCGTCACGCCGTAGGCGTGGGCGGTCACGATGCCGTACCGCGCCATGCCCGCCAATCGGGAGGCGTCGCCGAGCGTGCGCAGCTGGACGAGCACCTCGTCGACGCTCATCTCACGGCGTGAGGACGACGGGCAGCTCGGCCAGGCCCCGGATCACGAACTCAGGACGGCGTACGGGCTCGCCGGCCGGCTCGATCGACGACGTCCGGTCGAGCAACGCCCGGAAGGTGGCCTGCAGCTCGACCCGGGCCAGCGGTGCGCCGATGCAGAAGTGGACGCCGGCCCCGAAGGAGATGTGCGGGTTTCCGGCGCGGCCGACGTCCAGGGTGTCGGGGTCGGGGAAGGCGGCCGGGTCCCGGTTGGCGGAGCCGAGCAGTGCGGCGACCTTCTGGCCGGCCTCGACGGTTATCCCGCCGATGACCACGTCCTCGGTGGCGGTGTGCTCGAAGAGCTGGAGCGGCGAGTCGAAGCGCATCAGCTCCTCGATGGCGACCGGCAGCAGCGAGCGGTCCTCCCGCAGCCGCCGCAGCTGGGCGGGATGCCGGAGCAGGGCCAGCGTGCCGTTGCCCGTGACGTTGACCGTCGCCTCGTGGCCGGCGTTGAGCAGCAGGATGCAGGTGGTCACCAGCTCGTCCTCGGTGAGTCGGTCGCCCTGGGAGTCCCGGATCCCGACCAGGGAGCTGATCAGGTCGTCGCGGGGAGCCGTGCGCCGTTCGGCGGCCAGCCCGCGGAGGTAGGTGACGAACTCGTCCGCCGCGCGCTCCGCGGCGTCCTCGCGTTCGCGGGTCCGCTCGTACTCGTACATCTTCACGATGGCGTTGGACCACGGCCGGAGCAGCGGGCGATCGGCCGCGGGCACCCCGAGCAGCTCGGCGATGACGGCGACCGGCAGCTGCTCGGCCATCCCGGAGATCAGGTCGACCGGTTCCGACCCGCCGGACCGCTCCAGCAGCTCGCCGACCAGCCGGCGGGCCAGCTCCTCGACCCAGGGCTGCAGCCGTTCGACGTGACCGCGGGCGAAGGCGCTGCTGATCAGGCGGCGCAGGCGGGTGTGGGACGGCGGCTCCATCTCCAGGAGGGCGTTGCGGTGGATGAGGTTGAAGCTGCCGAACCGCTCGGCCGGGACCCTGTCGGCCCAGATGCGGCCCAGCCGCCGGTCGCGGAGGACGGCGTTGCACTCGGCGGAGGTGAAGGCGAGCCACAGGTGCAGGCCCTCGTGCCACTGGACCGGCGCCCGCGCGCGGGCACGGGCGAACGCAGGGTAGGGGTCCGCGACGACGGCCGGGTCGTCGAGATCCAGGGGCGGAGTCACGCCGGCAGCCTAGGTTCGCGGAGGCGCGCGCCCGCCGGTCCGGCCGCGGCCGAGCCCGTCGCCGGGCGGCTCTAGGCTCGGCGGCATGGCCCGCTCCTCCACGCGCAAGCGTCCCTCCGCCGGCACCACGGGCGCCCCGGAGGGCGTGAACCCGAAGGTTCCGTGCCCGTGCGGATCGGGACGGCGGTACAAGCACTGCCACGGTTCCGGCTACGCCCCGCCGGTCACCCGACCGTTCGAGGGTCTTCCGGGTGAGGCGGACTGGGTGGCCCTGCGCGAGCTCGTCCCGGCGGCCACCGCGGTCCTGCGGACGACCGACGGCCGGGAGGTGACCCTGGCCAGCGTGCTGCCCGGTGGCACCCCGGCGCTGGTGCGGGCGAACGGGGAGATCCTGCTGGGCGTCCAGATGCAGGCCTCGTCCGACGACGTGAGCCGTGACATCGGCACCGCCCTGGCCGCGGCGCTCGAGGCGCCTGCCGGTGCACCCGTCGATCCGGGTCCGATCGGTGCGGCCGGCTCCTCCGGGCCGCGGCTGCAGGAACTGCTGGATCTCTCGTTCCCGCTCGAGGTGACCGTCCACGACACTTTCGCGTTCTGGCTGGAGGGCACCGACCCGGGGGCCGCCGCGCTGGCCGGCCTCGAGCACGCCAACGAGGCGATCCTGCCGACGGTGCGGCTGGCCGGGCTCGACGCCGCGTACTGGGTGCGCCCCGGCAACGAGCGGGCACACCTGCGCTGGGTCCGGCCCGAGGCAGAGGAGCGCCTGCTGGACGCCCTCGCCCGGCTGTCGGCGACCGAGCAGCTGACGCTGGGGGAGGGGACCCGCTACGCCGGTGCGTTCCGGGCTCTCGGCCTCGTCGTCCCGGTCTGGGACCTGCCCGCCGACGCCGCTCCCGAGGAGTGGATCGGCCCGGCCACGGAGTTCCAGGACCGGCTGGAAGCCGCGCTCGGATCCTCCGACCCGCTGAGCTCCGACGAGCGGCGGGCCCGTGCCGGCCTGCTCTCGCGCCAGGTCACCCTGCGCTGACCTGCGCCGTCGACCCGGAACCTCTGAGGCGGGCAGGGGTGGGCGATGCGGTGTGGCCGCAGCGTTACGCGAAAGTGACATCGGATCGGTCGGCAAGGGGTTGACGCAGGTTCGTGTTAGCGCTCACATTTAGCCGCTCGACATTCGTGCCGGGCCTGGACGCCGACGATGGCGGCAGAGATCTCGAGAAGGAGATTCAGTGAGCAGGAAGCTCTTGACCGCCATGGGTGCCACGCTGGCGCTCTCGCTGGCGGCATGTGGTGGCGAGGGCGCGGGCGGCGGCGGCAACACCGAGAACGCCGCCCCGGAGGACCTCACGATCGGCGTCGCGATGCCGACGGAGACCTCGGAGCGCTGGATCGCCGACGGCAACAGCGTCAAGGAGCAGCTCGAGGCCGAGGGCTACGAGGTGAACCTGCAGTACGCGGGTGACGACATCCCCACGCAGTCCCAGCAGGTCGACCAGATGATCACCCAGGGCGCCGACGCCCTGATCATCGCGGCCATCGACAGCACCGCGCTGTCCAGCCAGCTCCAGGCCGCGGCCGACGCCGGCATCCCGGTCATCGCCTATGACCGCCTCATCCGCGAGTCGGAGAACGTCGACTTCTACGTCAGCTTCGACAACTTCAAGGTCGGCGTGGCCCAGGGCAACGCCCTGCTGACCGGCCTGGGCGTCGCGAACGACGACGCTCCCGAGGGCACCGCCACCGGACCGTTCAACATCGAGCTGTTCGCCGGTTCGCTCGATGACAACAACGCCTTCTTCTTCTTCGACGGCGCCATGTCGGTCCTGCAGCCCAAGATCGACGACGGCACGCTCGTCGTGAAGTCGGGTCAGACCGACATCGAGCAGGTCGCCACGCTGCGCTGGCAGCAGGAGACGGCGCAGAAGCGCATGGAGGACCTCCTGACCTCCAGCTACAACGACGGGACGAAGGTCAACGGCGTCCTCTCCCCGTACGACGGCCTCTCGCGCGGCATCATCACCGCGCTGCAGAACGCCGGCTACGGCCCGGCGATCGACGCCCCGAACCCGATGCCGATCGTCACGGGGCAGGACGCGGAGATCGCCTCGGTCAAGCTCATCGCCGACGGTGTCCAGAGCTCCACGATCTTCAAGGACACCCGCCTGCTCGCCGAGCAGGCCGTCATAGCTGCCCAGGCGTTCCTCGAGGGCAACGAGCCCGAGGCCAACAACACCGAGGACTACGACAACGGTGTCAAGGTCGTCCCGTCCTACCTGCTGCCGGTCGAGACGGTCTTCGCGGACGACATCCAGTCCGTCCTGATCGACTCGGAGTACTGGACGGCCGAAGAGGTCGAGTCCGGCCAGGCTGCCGGCTGACCGCAGGGAATCCTGACCGGCCGGGCTCGGCGGCGTCGACCGCCGCCGAGC
>JALYMS010000124.1 GCA_030773535.1 Actinomycetota bacterium
GCTACATCGCGCCGGAGCGCGCCCGGGGTGACACGCCGGGTCCGCCGTCGGACCTCTGGGGGCTGGGCGCCACGCTGTTCACCGCGGTGGAGGGCCGGCCGGCCTACGACGGCGGCGACCCGATGACGACACTCGCCCTGGTGATGGTCGGCGAGCACGCGCCGTACGTCCGCGCCGGCATCCTCCGGCCGGTGCTCGAGGGCCTGCTGGAGCGCGACCCCGCCCGGCGCTACACCGCCGACCAGGCGGAGGCGGCGCTGCGCCAGATCGCCGCCGCGCCGACCGACGGCGACACCCGGCCGGCCCCCGCCGTCCCGGAAGTGGTGAACCCCGACGCGTCGGCCCGCACGGCCGTGCTGCACGTGGGGCAGGCCGCGCCGCCGGTCCCGCCACCGTCCGGTGCCCGCCGCCCTCCGGCGGGAGGAGCTCCCGCCGCCCCGGTCGAGAGGCAGCCGTCGCGGCGCCGCCGGGTCGCGCCGCTGGCGTGGGTGGGCCTGCTGGTCGCGGTCGTGCTCGGCATGGCCGTCTACCTCCTGCTCCGCAGCGGCGGGGGGTCGCTGACCGGTGGCGGTGCCGCGACGCAGATTGGCGGTGCGGACTCCGGTGCCGCGGAGCCGGCGCCGTCGCCGGACCCGTCCGGCCCGCTGCCGCTGCCGGACTCCGCCGACACCCCGGACGAGCAGTTGGCGGCGACGATCGGCGCGCTCGAGGACCGGATCGCCACCGACCCCGACGCCGTGGGGCCGGGCGGGCAGCAGCTGCTGGAGGACCTGCGCGCGGTGGCGCGGCTCGACGGGCCGCCGGGGCGCCTGGCCGCGGTCGTGACCAACGACTCCGCAGGGACGGCGGCCGAGGCGGGGGAGCTCGACGCCGACGTGGCGCGGCAGGTGCAGCAGGTGCTCGACGCCGTCGCCGCGCCCGAGCGGCTGATCGACCTCGTGCTGATGGTCGGCGAGGACCCGCCCGCGATCGGCCCGGCCGGCCCCGAGCTGTTCGACGCCCTCTTCGCCCTCGACCACGGGGTGCCCGCGGACGAGACGGCCCAGGCGGCCGACGCCCTGGCGCGGCGGGTGACGGCCGCCGCCGGGGGCGGCGAGGTCATCGAGGCGTTCGCCACGACCGCGCTGCCGACGCTGCAGCGGCTGGCCGACCCGGCCCCCTACCGAGCCCTGCAGGACCTCCTCGCCGACGTCGAGCAGGACCCGGCGAGCGCCGGCCCCGCCGGGGAGCAGGTGCTGGTGTCCCTGCGCGCGGTCGCCGAGCTGGCGGTCTTCCCCCAGGGCAACGAGGCGTCCGCGCTCCTCGCGCTGGTCCGCGAGGAGGGGCAGGTGACCCCTGCCTTCCGGGACGAGGCGGTCCCGGTCCTCACCGCGCTGGTGCGCTGATGCCCGCCGTGCCGGCCCTCCCGTGACCTTTCCCGAGCCGCTGCCCGGCTGGCTGACCGGGGCCCGGCGGATGTGCGTCCTCACCGGGGCGGGCATCTCCACCGACAGCGGCATCCCCGACTACCGGGGGCCCGACGGCGTGTGGACCCGCGACCCGGACGCCGAGAAGCTCGTGACGCTGGCGTACTACGTGGCGGACCCCGAGATCCGCCGCCGTTCCTGGCTCCTGCGCCGGGACCTCCAGCGGGCCGATCCGCGTCCCAACGCCGGGCACGAGGCGCTGGTGCAGCTGGAGCGCCAGGGCCGGCTGCGGGCGCTGGTCACGCAGAACATCGACGGGCTCCACCAGGCGGCCGGTTCCTCGCCGGACCTCGTCCTGGAGATCCACGGCACGGTCCACGCGGTGACCTGCATGTCCTGCGGCGACCGGACGCCGATGCGCGCCGCACTCGAACGCATCGAGGCGGGTGAGTCCGATCCGCCGTGCCTGGTCTGCGACGGCGTCCTGAAGTCGGCGACCGTCTACTTCGGTGAGGAGCTCGACGAGCGGGTCGTGCGGAACGCGGTGGCGGCCGCCTCCGGCTGCGACGTGTTCCTCGCTGTCGGCACGTCACTGCAGGTGTGGCCGGCGGCCGGACTGGCCGACCTGGCGGTTCGGTCGGGTGCGCGGCTTGTCGTCGTCAACGCCGAGCACAGGCCCTATGACGAGGTCGCCGACCTCGTCGTACGCGAGCGGATCGGCACCGCGCTGCCGCGCCTGCTGGCGGGCGACGGCTGATCTGGGACGCAGGGTTCGTCGTCGTCGGCAGGTGCCGTTAGCGTGACGGGGACCACGTCGAGCGGCCGGCAACGAGGTCGGCCGCGCGGACCCTGGGAGCCGGCATGCGCGTGCCCTTGACCACCATGGACTTCCTCGGCCGGGCCGAACTGGTCTACGCCGACCGGATCGGCATCGTCGACGAGCCCACCCAGCCGGCGCCGTCGCTGGGGGAAGTGACCTACCGCGAGGTCGCCCGCCGCGGGCGGGCCCTGCAGGCCGGGCTCGACGAACTCGGCATCGGCGAGGGCGAGCGGGTGGCCATCGTCAGCCACAACTCCGCCCGCCTGCTCGAGCTCCTGCTCGCCGTGCCCTCCTCGGGCCGGGTGGCCGTGCCGATCAACTTCCGGCTCTCGCCAGAGGAGGTCAGCTACATCGTCGGGCACTCCGGCGCCCGGGTGCTGCTGGTCGATCCCGAGCTGGAGTCCTCGCTCAAGAGCTGCACCGACGGTACGGAGGCCGAGCACCGGTTCGGGACGGGGGAGGAGTACGAGCAGCTGCTGCGATTCGACACCGAGCCCCGGCCCTGGGCCGAGCCCGACGAGGACGCCACCGCCACCATCAACTACACCAGCGGGACGACGGCACGCCCCAAGGGCGTCCAGATGACCCACCGGAACATCTGGGTCGACGCCGTCACCTTCGGCATGCACATGCAGGTCAGCGACCGTGACGTGTACATGCACACGCTGCCGATGTTCCACGTCAACGGCTGGGGCCTGCCGTACACGATGGCCGGCCTCGGGGCGACGCAGGTCGTGATCCGGAAGATCGACGGCACCGAGATCCTCCGCCGGGTCGACCGCCACGGGGTGACCGTGATGGCGGGGGCGCCGGCGGTCTGGAACGCCGTCCTCGACGCGGCCGCCGACTGGGACGGCGAGATCCCGGGCCGCGACCGCGTCCGCATCATCGTGGCCGGCGCGCCGCCACCCTCGCGGACCATCGCCCGGGTCGAGGCCGAACTCGGGTGGGAGTTCAACCAGATCTACGGGCTCACCGAGACCGCGCCGCTCCTCACGATCAACCGGTCCCGGGCCGAGTACGACGACCTCGAGCCGGAGGAGCGGGCTCGGCGGCTCTCCCGCGCCGGAGTGCCGGCCCTGGGAACCCGCCTGCAGATCAGCGACTCCGGAGAGGTGCTGGCCCGCGGCAACACCGTGCTCGCCGGCTACTGGCAGAACCCGGACGCCTCGGCGGAGGCCCTGGAGGGCGGCTGGTTCCACACGGGGGATGGCGGGACCCTCGACGAGGGGGGCTACCTCACCATCTCCGACCGCAAGAAGGACGTGATCATCACCGGCGGCGAGAACGTCTCCTCGATCGAGGTCGAGGACGTCGTGTTCAGCCACCCGGCCGTCGCCGAGGTCGCCGTCATCGGGGTGCCCGACGACAAGTGGGGCGAGATGGTCACGGCCGTCGTCGTGGTGGCCGAGGGGGAGCAGGTCACCGAAGCGGAGATCATCGCTCACTGCAAGGGCCGCATCGCGGGCTACAAGGTGCCCAAGCGGGTGGAGTTCCGGGACGAGTTGGCCCGCACGGCGACCGGCAAGATCCAGAAGTTCAAGCTCCGTGAGTCCTTCTGGTCCGGGTCGGAGCGCCAGGTCAACTGACCGGGGTCCACGTCCCCACTCTCGGTAGTAACCCGCCCCGGCGTCTGACCCCAAGGGGTGAGACCCGCTCAACGGGCTGTCCGGGTCGGTCGATCTCGAACACAGTGGCGCCTTCCCGGGTGCCGTTCGAATCGATCAGCGCGGCCGGTGTTCCCGCGGGAACGCCAGGGTTGCTGGAAGAGGTAGGACGTGGGCAGCGGTACGCAGAAGACGGCGGTGCGCACGGCGGTGCGGCTCGCCGGGGCGTCGCTGGCCGCCTTGGTCGCCTTGGTCGCCTTCGGGCTGACCCCGGGTGTCGCCCTCGCGGCACCCACGAACGCCCAGGTGGCGGCAGCCGCGGCGGCCGCTGACTCCGTCACGGCCCGGATCGGCGCGCTGTCCGCGCAGATCACCGTCGCCGAGGACACCGTCGAGGCCGCCCACGCCGCCTCCACGATCGCCCTCGACCAGTACCAGGCAACACAGGCCGCCGTCGAGGCTGCCCGGCAGACGTCGGCCCAGGCGCAGGCAGCGGCGGCGCAGGCCACCGCGGACCTCGGTGTGGCCCGCGGGGACGTCGTTGCGTTCGCCCGCCGCAGCTACATGGACGGCAGCAGCTATGCCGGCGCGGCCGCCCTCGTCACCGCCGCCGACCCGGGTGAGCTGATCGAGCGCGCCGCCCTGCTCGAGGCGGCCGGCTCGCACCGGTCGGACGTGCTCGACACGGTCACCGTCCTCCAGGAGCAGACGGCAGCGGCCGACGAGGCGGCTCGCACCGCTCTGGTCGAGGTCACGGTGCTCGAGCAGCAGGCCGCCGCCGACCTCGCAGCCGCGCAGGGTGCCGAGGTGTCGGCGCGCCGGCAGGCAGCGGAGCTGGCCACGCAGCAGGCCTCCCTGCAGACCGAGCTGGCCGCCGCGCAGGCGCAGCTGCAGGACCTGGTCGGGGCGCAGGCCGCCGCCGCCCGCACCGCGCAGGTCGTGCCCGCGCCGCCCCCGCCGCCGGTCCACGTCGACCGAACCCCGGCCGGCAATCCCACGGACGCCGGTGCCGGCGACGCCTCCGCGGCCCGGATCGCCATCGACGCGGCGATGTCCCATCTCGGGCTGCCCTATGCCTGGGGCGGTGGTGGCAGCAACGGCCCCGGTCCCGGCCAGGCGCCGGACGTCGGGGTGATCGGCTTCGACTGCAGCGGCCTCACCCAGTACGCCTACGCGCAGGCCGGGATCCGGATCCCGCGCAACAGCCGGGCGCAGTACGCCTCGCTGCCCAAGGTCCCCAGCGACGACCTGCGGCCCGGGGACCTCGTGTTCTGGGCTACCAACCCCGCCGATTCGTCGACCATCCACCATGTGGCGCTCTACCTCGGCGACGGGCGGGTCGTGCAGGCGCCCGAGAGCGGCGACGTGGTCAAGGTGTCGGACATGTGGTGGCGGCACTACGCGGGTGCGGTGCGCCCGAGCGCCTGACGACAGCCTCGGGAGCATCGCAGTAGCGCCAGCGAGCGAGGAGCGGACCGGGGCGTGGAGTCAGGCCGATGGACAGCGCCTGACGACAGGCCTGGGCACGGGGCCTGGCGCCGGCGGCTGATGCCGGGCGGTGGTCACCGGCGGAAGAGGAAAGGCGTCGGGCAGCCACGGGGGGAGCTGCCCGACGCGGGACACAGGCTAGCAGTCTCCCTGCCCCCTCGGGCAGGGGTTGTGCACGCCTCGTCAACTTCTCGGGTGACGGTGCCGTGCCGCCGTCCGCGAGGTGGCCGGCTCGTCGAGGTGTAGGACACTGGAACGGGGGACGGTCCTGCCGCCCCGTCGACGGCCGTCATCCGACGCGCCGCCGGCCGGTACGACCAGGGAGCCCCGTGAGCGAGCTTGCGCGCGAACCGATCCCCGCTGCGTCGGGAACGCGGCCGCTGACCCCCGAGGGAACGTCGTGAGCACCGCTGCGAGCACGCCGGTGGAGACGTCGCCGGCCGGCGCTCCGGTACCGCCCTCCACCGACGCGGCCCGCCTGGAGCGCGTCCTCTTCGAGATCAAACGGGTCATCGTCGGACAGGACCGGCTGGTCGAGCGCATGCTCGTCGCGCTGCTGGCCCGCGGTCACGTGCTGATCGAGGGCGTGCCCGGGGTCGCGAAGACCCTCGCCGTCGAGACCCTCGCCACCGCGGTCGGCGGCACGTTCGCCCGCCTGCAGTTCACGCCCGACCTCGTTCCCGCCGACATCATGGGGACGCGGATCTACAAGGCCGGGCAGGACGCGTTCGACGTGGAGCTCGGGCCGGTCTTCGCCAACTTCGTCCTCACCGACGAGATCAACCGCGCGCCGGCCAAGGTGCAGTCGGCGTTGCTCGAGGTCATGGCCGAGCGGCAGGTGTCCATCGGCGGGGTGACCCACCCGCTCCCCGACCCGTTCCTCGTGCTCGCGACCCAGAACCCGATCGAGTCCGAGGGGGTCTACCCGCTGCCCGAGGCGCAGCGCGACCGGTTCCTCATCAAGGTGCTCGTGGACTACCCGACCCCCGAGGAGGAGCGCGAGATCGTCTACCGCATGGGCTCCGAGCCGCCGGTGGCCGAGACGGTGCTAGGTCCAGAGGAGCTCCGCCGGCTCCAGCGCACCTCTTCCGCTGTCTTCGTGCACCACGCCCTGGTCGACTACGTCGTCCGGCTGGTGGTGGCCACCCGTACTCCGCGGGAGCACGGCATGGAGGACGTCGCCACGTGGGTGTCCTACGGAGCCAGCCCCCGGGCGTCGCTCGGCCTGATCGCGGCCAGCCGGGCGCTCGCCCTGGTGCGCGGACGGGACTACGTGCTGCCCCAGGACGTACTCGACGTCACCGCCGACGTCCTCCGGCACCGGCTGGTGCTCTCCTACGACGCGCTCGCCGACGGCGTGCCCGCCGACCACATCATCAAGCGGATCGTGCAGACCGTGCCCCTGCCCCAGGTCGCACCCCGGCAGAACGCCGGTGGATTCGGGCCAGGGACACCCGGCGGACCATCGGTGCCGCCGCCCGTCGCGCCGATGGTCCCCGATCCGTACCAGCCGGCGCCCGCGCAAGGTTCCTTCCCGCAGGGTTCCTACCCACAGGGTCCGCCCACGCAGGGCGCCTTCCCGCCCGGGCAGGCCCAGCACGGGGGTCACGAGAACGGACAGCACGGCCCGTCGGGGAGCAACGGGTACGTCCAAGGACCGCAGTCGGCGTGATCCGGCTCCGCCGCCCCGCCGAGGGCCCGCAGGCAGGCCCCGACCACCCGGGCCTGCTGCTGCACCCCGCCACTCCAGGTTCCGGCATCGAGGCCGGTGCCGGGGACGGCGCGCCGCCGCGGTTCGCCGACGGCCCCGCCGACGTGCTTCTGCGCCGGCTCGAGCTGACCGTCCGCCGGCGTCTGGACGGACTGCTGCAGGGCGACCACCTCGGCCTGGTGCCGGGCTCGGGCTCCGAAGCGGGAGACTCGCGTCCCTACCACCCCGGGGACGACGTCCGGCGGATGGACTGGCCGGTCACCGCGCGGACCCAGGTGCCGCACATCCGCGAGACCATCGCGGACCGCGAGCTGGAGACGTGGGCGGTGGTCGACCTCTCCGCCAGCCTGGATTTCGGCACCGCCGCCTGCCAGAAGCGCGATCTCGCCATCGCGGGGTTGGCGGCCGTCGGCCACCTCACCGTGCACGGTGGGAACCGGCTCGGCGCCGTCGTCACCACCGGCGAACGGGCCGACCGGTACCCGGCGATGCCCGGTCGGCTGGCCGCCGAACGGCTGCTCCGTTCGGTCGTCGCCACGCCCCGGGCGGCGAGCGGTCGCCGGGGCGACCTGGCCGCCGCACTCGAGACCCTGCGCCGGCCCGTCCGGCGACGTGGGCTGGTCGTGGTCATCTCCGACTTCCTCGGCGACAACGACTGGGAGCGACCGCTGCGGGGGCTCGCCGCCCGCCACGAGCTGCTCGCGATCGAGGTGGTCGATCCCCGGGAGCTGGAGCTGGTCGACGTCGGGCTGCTCACCGTCGTGGACCCGGAGAGCGGGCAGAGCCTGGAGGTGCCGACGGGGGACGCCGAGTTCCGGGCCCGGTTCGCCGCCGGCGCCGCCGCCCAGCGCGAGCAGGTCGCGGCCGCGCTGCGCCGGGCGGGAGCTGGACATCTCCGGCTGAGCACCGACCGCGACTGGCTCATGGACGTCGTCCGTTTCGTCGCCGAACGCCGACGGGCGGGCAGTGGCGGTGCATCCCGATGACGTTCCAGTCGCCGCTCTGGCTGCTGGCGCTGCTCGGCGTCGCAGCGCTCGTCGGCTACTACGTCTGGGTGCAGCGGCGCCGCCGGGCGTATGCCGCGCGGTTCACCAACGTCGCGCTGCTGGGGTCCATCGTGCCCAAGCGCCCGGGGTGGCGCCGGCACGTGGCCTTCGGCGTGGTCGCGCTCGGACTGGCCACGCTGGTGGTGTCGCTCGCCGTCCCGAGCACCGAGGTGCGGGTGCCGCGCGAGAAGGCGACCGTGGTCATGGCGGTCGACGTCTCCTTGTCGATGCAGGCCACCGACATCCAGCCGGACCGCTTCCAGGCCATGCAGACGGCGGCCAAGGAGTTCGTCGACGTCCTGCCCGGGCGGATCAACCTCGGGCTGGTCTCCTTCGCGGGGACGGCGACCACGGTCGTCCCGCCGACGACCGACCGCGTGCAGGTGGCGAACGCGATCGACAATCTGGACCTGGCCGAGTCCACGGCCATCGGGGAGGCGGTCTTCACGTCCTTGAGCGCCATCGAGAACTTCCAGTCCACGCTCCAGACTCGTGGAGAGGAGCCGCCGCCCGCCCGGATCGTCCTGCTCTCCGACGGCTACAACACCGTGGGCCGGGAGGACACCCAGGCGATCGACGCGGCGAACGCGGCCGGGGTCCCGGTGTCGACCATCGCCTTCGGCACCGACTACGGAACGCTGGACCTCGAGGGCGAGATCGTGCCCGTGCCGGTCGACCGGGCCACGCTGGAGAGGATCGCCGACGAGACCGGCGGCAGCTTCAGCTCGGCGGTCAGCGCG
>JALYMS010000125.1 GCA_030773535.1 Actinomycetota bacterium
GGATGGCGTGCCAGGCGTCGTTGTAGGCACCGATGGGCAGCAGCGTCAGGTCGAAGGGGCCCAGCCGGGCGCCGAGCTCGGCGAAGGCGGGCGTGTAGCCGGTGTCCCCGCCGAAGAAGACCCGGTGTCGTCGGCCGGCGACGGCCCACGACGCCCACAGCGTGGTGTCCCGGGTGAAGAAACGGCCGGAGAAGTGCCGGGCCTCGGTGCAGGTGAGCGTGAGGTCCCCGACCGTGGTGCTGGCGTCCCAGTCCAGCTCGACGATGCGGTCCTCCGGCACGCCCCACCTCCGCAGGTGCACCCCGATCCCGAGCGGCACCACGAACGGCGCGGACTGGGTCGCCAGCAGCGCCCGGACCGTTGGCAGGTCGAGGTGGTCGTAGTGGTCGTGCGAGATCAGGACGGCGTCGACCGGGGGCAGCTCGTCGAGCGGAGCGGGCACCTCGTGCAGTCGCGTGGGCCCGAACACGGGGGACGGCGAGACGCGATGGCTCCACACCGGGTCGGCCAGCAGCCGATGCCCGTCGACCTCCAGAAGCGCGCTGGCGTGGCCGAACCAGGTCACCGCCAGCTCGGCGGCGTCCCCGGGGAGGTCGGGGTGCTCGACGGGGATCGGTCCGCCCGGCAGGCCGACGTGCCGCTCCTCGTGCATCTGCCGCAGCAGGCCCTTGCGGGCGCTGGCCGGGGGCAGGGCCGGGGTCTCGATCCGGTTGTGGAACTTGCCGTCGGCGAACTGGGGGGACCCGGCAACCGTGGGCCGCAGCTGTCGCCGGGTGGCGCCCAGGGCGACGGGCAGGCCCCAGGCGGCGCGGGTCACGAAGCCCACAGGGGCGGCGAGGAAGGCGGCGGTCACGGCGGCGCGGCGGAGCGGGGACGACGGCACGCACCCAGCATCCCAGCCGGTCCGTACCGCACCGGGTTGCATGGCCGCATCGCCGTCCGTAGGGGTGAGAGGCTGCGCGCATGGACGGGACGGCCGACCCGGATCGGGACCTCTCCTCGAGAGAGGAGGGTGGTGATCCCGCCTGCTGGTTGAAGCGGGTCTGCGCGGCCTGTGGACGGCTGGCGGACGAGGACCCGCCCACCCGATGCCCCGCCTGCGGCGCCGAGGTAACCGAGGACTGACCGCGGGGACGGGCGGTGTCGCGTCGCCCCTTCGCGGAGCCGGATCGCCTGCGTCGCTGGGGAGCCGGGGGCGCCGGGAGTCCACCGGATCCTGCGGTTCCGGTGGCGGGCAACCGAACTGGCGGGTAACCCATACAGTGAGACTGGCCACACATGACCGAGCAGGAGGGTGCCCCGTGAGCGAACCCAACGAACGACGGCTACTGACACCGGAGGAGTACCGGGCAGCGCAGAACAGCCCGGAGTTCATCGATCTGAAGCGGCGGTTCCGCCGGTTCGCCTTCCCGATGACCGTGGCGTTCTTCACCTGGTACGTGCTCTACCTTCTGCTCTCCACCTATGCCCCGGGCTTCATGGCCACCCCCGTGTTGGGGAACGTGAACCTGGGGATCCTGCTCGGCCTGGGCCAGTTCGTGACGACGTTCGTCATCACGCACGTCTACGTCGCGCACGCCAACCGGCAGACCGACCCGATCGCCGACGAGATGCGCAACCGGCTCGAGGCGCACGAGTTCGCCCAGGGCGGCCGGTCCACGGGCACCGCCGGTACCGAGGGGGCCTCCCGTGTCTGACACTCTCGCCGCGGCGGCCACCGAGACGATCGGCAACCCGATCATCAACATCTCGATCTTCGGCGCCTTCGTGCTCATCACGCTGGCCATCACGTTCAAGGCCAGCAGCAGCAACAAGAGCGCCGCGGACTACTACGCGGCCGGCCGCAACATCAGTGGCACCCAGAACGGCCTGGCCATCGCCGGTGACTACCTGTCGGCCGCCTCGTTCCTGGGCATCGCGGGCGCCATCGCGGTCTACGGCTACGACGGGTTCCTCTACTCCATCGGCTTCCTCGTCGCCTGGCTCGTGGCGCTGCTGCTGGTCGCCGAGCTGATGCGCAACACCGCCCGGTACACGATGGCCGACGTCCTTGCGTTCCGGATGCGGCAGACGCCGGTGCGCATGGCGGCGGCCATCTCGACGCTCGCCGTCTCGCTGTTCTACCTGCTGGCGCAGATGGCCGGCGCCGGCGGCCTGGTCACCCTGCTGCTGGGGGTGAGCGGCCCGGCGGCCCAGGCCATCGTCGTCACCATCGTGGGCGCGCTCATGATCTTCTACGTGCTGGTCGGCGGCATGCGCGGCACCACCTACGTGCAGATCATCAAGGCGACGCTGCTCATCGCCGGCGCGTTCGTGATGACGGTGTGGGTGCTCGGCATCTACGGCTTCAACCTGTCCGCGCTGCTCGGTGGCGCGGCCGAGGCCTCGTCCGCGGCGGCCACCCCGCGCAACGTCCTCGCCCCGGGAGCCCAGTACGGCGCCAGCGGGACGTCGAAGCTGGACTTCCTGTCGCTGGGCCTGGCCCTGGTGCTCGGCACCGCCGGTCTGCCCCACGTCCTGATGCGCTTCTACACCGTCCCCACCGCCAAGGACGCCCGCCGTTCGGTGGTGTGGGCCATCTGGCTGATCGGCATCTTCTACCTGTTCAGCCTGGTCATCGGCTACGGCGCCGGCGCCCTCGTCGGTGCCGACACGATCCTCGCGGCACCCGGTGCGGTCAACGCCGCCGCCCCGCTGCTGGCCTTCGAGCTCGGCGGCACCGTGCTGCTCGGCGTCATCGCCGGGGTCGCGTTCGCCACGATCCTCGCCGTCGTCGCGGGTCTGACCATCACCGCGTCGGCGTCCTTCGCCCACGACGTCTACGCGTCGGTGGTCAAGAAGGGACAGGTGTCCGGGAACGGGGAGGTGCACGTCGCGCGGATCACTGCCGTCGTGATCGGCGCCATCTCCATCGGCCTGGGCATCCTGGCGCTCCGGGCAGGCATCAACATCGCCTTCCTGGTGGCGCTGGCATTTGCCGTCGCCGCGTCGGCGAACCTGCCGACGATCATCTACACGCTGTTCTGGAGCCGCTTCACCACTCAGGGCGCGCTGTTCTCGATCTACGGCGGGCTGATCGCCTGCGTCACCCTGATCATCTTCTCCCCGGTGGTCTCCGGGGCGCCGGTGAACCCGGCGACCGGCCTGAGCCCGTCGCTGCTCCAGAACGTGGACTTCCACCTGTTCCCGCTCAACAACCCCGGCCTGGTGTCGATCCCGCTCTCGTTCTTCCTGGGCTGGCTCGGCACGAAGCTGTCCAAGGAGCAGCCGGACGAGCTCAAGAACGCCGAGCTCGAGGTGCGGTCGCTCACCGGCATCG
>JALYMS010000126.1 GCA_030773535.1 Actinomycetota bacterium
AGATCCTCACCCGCTACCTCAACATCGTCTACTTCGGGCAGGGCGCCTACGGCATCCAGGCCGCGGCGCAGAAGTACTTCAGCGTGAACGCCGTCGACCTGACCCTTCCCCAGGCGGCCATGCTCGCGGGCCTGGTGCAGAGCCCGGCGAACGACGACCCGATCGACAATCCCGAGAACGCGCAGATCCGCCGCAACCAGGTGCTGCAGCGGATGCACGACCTGGGCCACATCAGCGACCAGGAATTGGCCGACATCTCCGCCCAGCCGGTTGCGGTCGCGCCGGGCGTCTCCCCTCCCAACGGCTGCATGTACGCCGCGCTGGGCGGCTTCTTCTGCGCCTACCTGCTCGACTACCTGACCGGCACCCTGGGGGTGACGAAGAACGAGCTGGACAACGGCGGGCTCACCATCCAGACGACGTTGCGCCCCGACATGCAGGCGGCGGGCGACCAGGCGGTGCTCAACACGCTGCCCATGGGCGACCGGCTGGCAGCCATGTACACCGCGCTCGAGCCGGGCACGGGCAATCTGCTCGCGATGAGCGTGAACCGCCGGTACGGATGCGGGGAGCCGGACTGCGAGTCGGTCGTCCTCAACGCCGCGGCGAGCAAGGGCGCCGGGTCCACCTACAAGGTCTTCACCGCCGCTGCGGCGCTGGAGGCGGGCCTCGGTGCCGGAACGACGATCAGCACGCCGGGCAACACCTACACGTCGCGGGTGTTCAGGGGTCCGTCGTGCGGCGGCGCGCGCACCGACAACGGCAGGTACTGCGTCGAGAACGTCGGCAACTATCCCAGCACCCTCGACATGGTCGGGGCGCTGATCCGCTCGTCGAACACCTACTTCCTGGCCCTGGAGGACCGGCTCGGCAGCGTCGAAGGTCCGGTGCGCATGGCCGAGCGCATGGGCATGCGATTCGACCAGGCCAACCAGACGCCGGCGGAGCAGATCATCGCCGAGAACCGTGGGTCGTTCACGCTCGGCGCAGAGGCGACCAGCCCGCTGGATCTCGCGAACGCCTACGCGACGCTCGGCGCCCAGGGCACCAGGTGTACGCCGATCCCGGTGGTCCAGGTCCTGGACCGCGCGGGCCGGCCGTTGACCGGCGACGACGGCCAGCCGCTCGTGACGGACGACAACTGCACTCCGAACGCCGTCCCGCCGCCGATCGCCAACACGCTGAGCCAGATCCTCGTTGGCGACGTGTCCCGCCCGGAGGGCACGGGCACCCGAGCGGCGATCCCCGGCCACGAGATCGCCGGGAAGACTGGGACGTCCCAGGGACGGGACTCCGTGGCCTTCGTCGGCTACACGCCTCAGTACGCCGCCAGTGTGATGGTCTTCAACCCGAAGGAGAAGCAGGACGTCGGGGGCTTCGGCGGCAACATGCCCGCGACGATCTGGCGCAATGCGATGGCCCCGATCCTCACCGGCCAGCCGGCCGTGCCGTTCCCGCCGGCCGACCAAGGGCTGCTGAACGGCGGCCGGCCTGCCCCACCGCCCGCGGCGCCCGCACCGGCGCCCGAAGCACCCGCGGACGGCGGCGACGGAGCTGTCGACGGCGATGGTGACGTCGCGGACGTCACCGACGGCGCGGGCAACGGCAACGGCAACGGCGGGGACAACGGCAACGGCGGCGGGAACGGGAACGGCGGGCGCAACGGCGGCGGCGAAGACGGCGACGAAGAGGACTAGCCGCGGTCAGGCCAGCTGACGGCGGACCTCCGCGGCCACGCGGGAGCCCTCGGCCCGGCCGGCGACGGCGCCCTGCACCGCGCCCATGACCTTGCCCATGTCCCGCACGCCGACGGCGCCGGTGCGGGTCACCACGTCGGCCACGATGGCGGCGAGGTCGGCGTCGTCGAGCTGCGCCGGGAGGTAGGTCGCGAGCACCTCCCCCTCGGCCCGCTCCCGTGCCGCCTGCTCGGCGCGGCCGGCGCCGGTGAAGGCCTCGGCGGCCTCCCGACGCTTCTTGGCCTCCCGGCGGAGCACCGCCTGGACCTCGTCGTCGGTGAGCTCCCTGGCCTCGGGACCCGACACCTCCTCGGCGCTGACCGCGGTGAGGACCATCCGCAGCGTGGCGGTGCGCAGCTCGTCGCGGGCCTTCATGGCCGTGGTCAGGTCGGCTCGTAGCCGCTGTTTCATCGAACGTTCCTGGGGTTCGGGCACGGCGCCAGCCTGACACGGCGACGCCCGTCCGCGGCCCCGTACGCTGGGCGACCGTGCCGTGGTACACCGCTGTTCCCGCCGCCACCGTCACGACCGGCGTGGTCGTCACGGCGTACGCGAGCCTCTACGAGCGGACGCGCTGGACGTTGCGCCGCTTCGACGTCCCCGTGCTCGCGCCGGGGTCGGCTCCGCTGACCGTGCTGCAGATCTCGGATCTGCACATGACCGCCGGGCAGCGGTCGAAGCAGGACTGGGTGGCGTCCCTGGCCGAACTCGAGCCGGACCTCGTGATCGACACCGGGGACAACCTCGCGGGCCACGACGCGGTACCCGGGACGCTCCGCGCGCTGGAGCCGCTGCTGGACCGGCCGGGCGCCTTCGTGATGGCCAGCAACGACTACTACGCCCCTCGCCCGAAGAACCCGTTCAAGTACTTCCGGACCGAGCACAAGCGGGTGCACGGCCCCCCGCTCCCCTGGCGCGACCTCCGGGACGGCATGACGGCCCGCGGTTGGCTCGACCTCACCAACGCTGCCGGTGAACTGGTCGTCGATGGACGGCGGATCGTCTTCGCCGGCGTCGACGACTCGCACCTGAAGCGCGACCGGTACGACCTGGTCTCCGGTCCCGCCGACCGTTCCGCCGAGGTGCGCATCGGGCTCGCCCACTCCCCCGAGCCGCGGGTGCTCGACCGGTTCGCCGCGGACGGCTACGACCTGCTGCTCTGCGGGCACACCCACGGTGGTCAGCTGCGGGTGCCGTTCTACGGGGCGCTGGTGACGAACTGTGGCATCAACCGCGCCCGGGCACGGTGGCTGCACCGTTGGGCCGACCCCACTCCGGACAGCCCGGCCGGGACCTGGCTGCACGTGTCGGCGGGCCTGGGCACCAGCCCGTACGCCCCGGTGCGCTTCGCCTGCCCACCGGAGGCCACGCTGCTCACCCTCACCGCCCGGCCCGCCTGACCCGGCCCTCGTGTGTGCGCTGACGCCCCTTCCATGGCTGTGAAGGGGGCGCGGGCGCACACGCTCGGGCTCGTGCGGGCCGCCGCTGGATCCGGAGACGTCTAGCGATAGACTCCTGCAGGACCTCGGGGTGTGGCGCAGCTTGGTAGCGCGCGTCGTTCGGGACGACGAGGCCGCAGGTTCAAATCCTGTCACCCCGACCACTCTCAGGGGCCGCCGTCGGCGGCCCCTGAGTCGTTGCCGGGGCTCGGGCCGCCGTCCCTGCGGGTGCCGCCGCCGGGGAGGATGACCGGGTGACTGCCGAGCCCAGCCCCGCCCCCCGTCTTCCCGCCGATGTCACCGCGCGATGGCAGGCCCGGTACCGGGCGCCGCGCGTGTCCCTCCCGGCCTGGGCCGAGGACGCTCCGCACCGGTGCCTCTACACCTCCGACGTGATCGGCGTCGTCGAGCAGTACGCCTGGGACCGGGAGACCGACGAGCACCGGCAGGTGACCGACCGCCCCAACGGGACGTTGATCGGCACGCTGAGCCCAGACGGCGACACGATCTGGTGGTTCGCCGACAACGACGGGGACGAGTTCGGCATCTGGCGGACCCAGCCCTTCGCGGGCGGTCCGGACACCCCCGCCGTCGACGAGGTCGGCCCGGCCTATCCCGCCGGACTGGAGGTGGGGCGGAGTCTGGTGGCGATCGGTCGCTCGACAGACGACGGCAGCGAGCTGTGGCTGGCGCCGTACGGCGGTTCCGCGCGCGTGATCTACCGGCACCCGGATCCGGCGAGCGTCGACGCGCTCACGCGGGACGACGAACTCCTCGTCGTCTCCCACTCCGAGCACGGCGATCCGCGCTATCCCGCGCTCCGGGTGCTCCGGACCGCCGACGACGCGGTGGTCGCCGAGAAGTGGGACGGCGAGGGCCGTGGCCTGCACGCGCTGGAGTTCGGTCCGCTGCCCGGCGACCGCCGCCTTCTGGTGGGCCACGAGCGCCGCGGCCGCGAGGAGCTGCTCATCTGGGACGTGGCGGCCGACACCGAGACCGAGCTCGCCCTGGACCTCCCCGGCGACGCGACGGCCGGCTTCTACCCGGACGGTTCGGCGCTGCTCGTGGGGCACGACCACGCCGCCCGCAGCGATCTGTACCGCTACGACCTGACCACCGGGGCGCTGGAGAAGCTGGACACCCCGCCCGGCGTCGTCCGTGGGGCGACCGCTCGGCCGGACGGAACCGTGGAGCTGGCCTGGTCGTCGTCCGCGCGGCCACCGGTCATCCGCCGGGCCGACGGGCCGGTGGTGCTGTCGGTCGGCAAGGAGGAGCCGCCGGCGGCCTATCCGGTGGAGGACCGCTGGGTGCCCGGGCCCGGTGGGGACGTGCACGCCCTCCTGGTGCGGCCGGAGGGCTCCGGTCCGTACGCGACGGCGTTCCTGGTGCACGGCGGCCCGGAGTCGGCCGACGACGATTCCTACCGCGCCCGGCGGGCCGCCTACGTCGACGCCGGCTACGCGGTCGTGCACGTCAACTACCGGGGCTCCACCGGCTACGGCAGCGCCTGGCGGGACGCGCTCACCGGGCGGCCGGGGCTCACCGAGCTGGAGGACATCGGCGCGGTCTACGACGCCCTGGTCGCCGAGGGAGTGGTCGACCCCGGGCGTGCGCTGATCTCGGGCGGCTCCTGGGGCGGCTTCCTCACCCTGCTCGGGCTGGGCACCCAGCCCGAACGGTGGGCCGCCGGCATCGCAGAGGTGCCGGTGGCCGACTACCTCGCCGCATACGAGGACGAGATGGAGGGGCTGCGGGCCTACGACCGGGCGTTGTTCGGCGGTTCGCCGGAGGAGGTGCGGGACGTCTACGTCCGCTCGTCACCGATCACCTACGTCGACGCCGTCGCGGCGCCCGTGCTGGTCGTGGCCGGGGCGAACGACCCGCGCTGCCCGATCCGGCAGATCGACAACTACCTGACTCGGCTCGAGGAGCTGGCCAAGGAGCACGAGGTGTACCGCTTCGACGCCGGCCACGGCTCACTGGTGATCGAGGAGACCATCCGCCAAGTTGAGGTCGCCCTGGACTTCGCGCTGCGCCACGTGCAGCCGTAGGCACCCTTCCGAGGGGGGTCGGCCCGGACGCGTAACTCCGGCACGGCGTAGATCGATAACCGCGGCGTCGACCACCGACAAGGGCGACCTGCCGGCAACGGCAGTCAGCAAAGCAACCGGCCCCCCAGGGGCATCGGGGCTACCGAAACGGAAGGCACTCCCATGCTGAACCTGCTCCCCCTCCTGCTGGCCAAGGCCGGCGCTGCCACGATCACCACCAAGGTCGTCGTCGCGGGTGTGGTCTCCGCCGCGGCCCTCGGCACCGCGGGGGCCACCGGCGTCGTGCCGGTCGCCGAACTGCTGCCGAGCGACGGCAGCAGCGTGACGATCCCGGACGAGCGGTCGGGGGAGGACGCCCTCACCGACCTCGCGACCGTTCCCGAGCGCGACGGCACTGCGGCCGGCGACGGCTTCGACCGCGCGTCCGAGATCGCCGCCGACGAGGCTCAGCAGGCCCTCGAAGCAGCGCGGAAGGCCGCCGAGAACGCCGCCGCCGACGCGCAGAAGGCCGCCGAGGAGGCGCAGAAGGCCGCTGCCGAGAAGGCCGCCGAGCAGACGCGGGCCGAGCAGACGCGGGCCGAGCAGACGCGGACGGAGCAGACGCGGACCGAGCAGGCGCCCGCCGAGCAGGCGCCGGCCGAGCAGGCGAAGCGTCCGGACACCACGTCCTCGGGCCAGGACGCCGCGGACCGGCCCGCGGTCGAGGTCGAGCACGGGCCCGGCGACAGCGCCGCCCCCGGCCGGGGCTGACCTCCCATCCACCATGGAGGGCGGGCTGGCCTCCAGCCCGCCCTCCGTCATGCCGATAGGCAAGTCATGACGCCGGACGAACCCGTCGATCTCGGGGACGCCCTCGTCGCGGCGCAGGCCGGCCGGCCGTGGGCGCTGCGCGCGGTGTACGAGGAGCTCGCCCCACGTGTGCACGGCTACCTGCGCGCCCGTGGCGCCAGCGAACCCGAGGACCTGACCAGTGAGGTGTTCCTGACCGTGTTCACCCGCCTGGCCACCGTGACCGGTGGCGCCGCAGGCCTGCGGACGCT
>JALYMS010000127.1 GCA_030773535.1 Actinomycetota bacterium
ACCAAAGGAATCCCTGCCCCGACCACAAACAGCCGGAACACGGGGTACTACTTGGCACTGACTTTCGGCACGCTGTTGAGTTCTCAAAGAGCGGACGCGCAGAAACTAGACCCTCGCGGGCGTCGTCTCCGGCAGATTATCCAACCCTGCCCCGCACTCGGATGTTCCCTCAGGGGGCCGATCCGCTGCCCTCCCGGGCCGGTGCGGTGCGTGGAGAACGATACACCTTCCGGCGGGGTGCTGCAGGGGCGGCCGGACCTGCTCGAGTCGGGACGCCTCAAGCGACGCCGGCCGGACGGAACTGCACGCTGACGCGTGGGCCGACGGGCCTGGCCGTCTTCGGGATGCAGTGCTCCCACGTCCGCTGGCACGACCCGCCCATGACCACCAGGTCACCGTGGCCGAGCGGGAACTTCACGCTGGGGCCGCCGCTGACCGGCCGCAGCACCAGCGGTCGCGGCGAGCCGAAGGAGACGATCGCGACCATCGTGTCCGAAGAGCGGCCACGGCCGATCCGGTCGCCGTGCCAAGCCACACTGTCCCGGCCGTCGCGGTACAGGCACATACCGGCGCTGACGAATCTCTCGCCGGGCTCGGGGCCGTAGTAGCGGTTCAGCTCCGCGCGCGCCTCGGTCAGGAGCGGGTGGGGCAGGGTGGCGTTGCCGCCGTACCAGCGGAGCAGCCGCGGAACGGCGACCTCCCGGTCGTACATCTGGCGCCGGTCCTCCCGCCAGCCGATGTCCCCGAGCAGCACCTCGAGGACCTCCTCGGAGCCGGTGACCCAGCCCGGGAGGGAGTCGATCCAGGCGCCGTCGGTCAGCTCGGTCCGGACGACCCGGCCGGCCAGCGGCGTGAGCGTGGCCTCCTCGGCGAGGTCCCACATCGAGGGCTGGTGCGCGAGCGTCATGCGGGCACGCTATCTCAGGTTTCGCACATGTGTGCGAAACCCTGTGGACGGACCGTCAGGCGGTCAGGGCGAGCACGAACGGCAGGACCGAGGCCGCACCGGCCCTCCTCAGTTCCCGGCCGGCGGCGGTCATCGTCCAACGGGAGTCGGCCAGGTCGTCCACGAGCAGTACCGGCGCCGATCCGGCCTCGCCGAGCCGCCTCCGGAGCTCGTCCCCCACCCCGATCCGGTTCCAGACAGCCGCCAGCCGGAAGGCACTGTTGCCGCCCGGCTGCCCCGTCGGGCCGCCGTGCGCCAGGGTCATCTCGCCCAGGTACGGGAGCCGACCAAGCCGCGCCAGCCCCTGTGCGATCCCCGAGACGAGCTGTGGTCGCCGCCGCGACGGGATGGCCACGACCGCTCCGGGCCGCTCCTTCCAGTCCCAGGACGCCAGGACGCGGGCACAGGCCTTGAGCAGTTCCTCGTCGGGCGGCACGTCGGAGACCGAGCGCCGGACCGGCACGTCGAAGGCGGCGTCCGGATCCTCTTCGATCCCGGGTGCTTCGGAGTCCAGCGTCACGACGCCGCCCACGCCGTCGTCCCCGAGCAGCGTGCGCAGCCGCTGTCCCCAGCCCAGGTCGGTCAGCCGGGCGACCGCGCGGCCGGTCTCGACCTGGTCTGAGTGAGCGATCTTCCCCTTCACATCCACACCGAGCCGGTCGGCACCGGTCGGCCACTGCGCCCGGGGGGCCAGTTCGACGCCGGGCCGGTCCAGCGCCGCCGAGGCGGCCTCCGCCGCGGCCTCGGGGATGTCGGCCGAGTACCAGGGGCCGGCACAGACGTCGCACCGGCCGCAGGGCGCGGCGGTGGGGTCGTCCAGTGCGGTCTGCAGGAAGGCCATCCGGCACTCGGCCTCGTCCACCGGCCGGGCGTAGGCGATCATTGCGCGCTGCTCGGCCTCCCGGGTACGCGTCACTCGGGCGTACCGGTCGCCGTCGTAGATCCACGGCTGCCCGGTCGAGCGCCAGCCGCCCTGCACCCGCTCCACCGCCCCGTCGACGGCTAGCACCTTGAGCAGCAGCTCGAGCCGCGAGCGGCGGACGTCGGCCACCGTCTCGAGCCGGGCCACCGACCAAGCCTTGCCGTCGGCCATCGCCCCCAGGACCGCTGCGGCATGGTCCTCCCGGGGCATGGACGACGTCGCGAACCACTGCCAGATCGCGAGGTCCTCGGGTCCGGGCAGCAGCAGCACGTCGGCCTTCTGCACCGCGCGACCGGCACGGCCGACCTGCTGGTAGTAGCTGACCGGCGAGGACGGCGCGCCCAGGTGGACGACGAAGCCGAGGTCGGGCTTGTCGAAGCCCATGCCCAGGGCCGAGGTCGCGACGAGGGCCTTCACCTCGTTGTGGCGGAGCGCCTCCTCGGCATCCTTGCGGTCGGCGTCGTCCAGGCGCCCGGTGTAGGCGCGCACCTCGTGACCGGCGCCGCGCAGCAGTGCGGCGGTCTCCTCCGCCGCGGCGACGGTGAGCGTGTAGACGATGCCGCTGCCCGGCAGGTCACCGAGATGGGCGGCGAGCCAGGCGAGCCGGGCGCGGTCGGACGGCAGCCGCAGGACGCCGAGCCGCAGCGAGTCCCGGGCCAGGGGGCCGCGCACCGTCGTGACGTCGACGCCGCCCGCCCCGAGCTGCTCGGCGACGTCGGCCACGACGCGCTCGTTGGCGGTCGCGGTGGTCGCCAGCACCGGCGTCCCGGTGGGCAGGGTGCCGAGCAGGTCGCGGATGCGGCGGTAGTCGGGGCGGAAGTCGTGGCCCCAGTCGGAGACGCAGTGCGCCTCGTCGACGACCAGCAGCCCGCAGCGCGACACGAGGCCGGGCAGTTGCTCCTCGCGGAACCGGGGGTTCGTCAGCCTCTCCGGCGAGACGAGCAGGACGTCGACGTCGTCGGCGGCCAGGCGCGCGGCGATGTCGTCCCACTCGGTCATGTTGGCGCTGGAGATCTCCACGGCCCGGATCCCGGCGCGCGCCGCGGCCGCCACCTGGTCGCGCATGAGCGCCAGGAGCGGGCTGACCAGCAGCGTGGGTCCGGCGCCACGCCGGCGCAGCAGCGCGGTGGACACGAAGTAGACGGCCGACTTCCCCCAGCCGGTGCGCTGGACGACCAGCGCCCGCTGGGACCGCTCGACCAGAGCGGCAACGGCGGCGTCCTGGCCCTCGCGGAACTCCGCGTCCGTCCGGCCGGTGAGCTCGCGGAGGATGGCGAGGGCCTCGGGGTCGACAGACCCGGCGAGCTCGGTCGGGGGCGCGGCGGTGCTCATGCGACGACAGTAGGCAGGGGCGCCGACAGAACGACCCGCGGCGCGGGACCTGGGGACGGCGGAGGAGGATCCACAGGCGATGCCATCGCCGGACAACAGACCACCCGACAACCACGTGCACACCAGCTGGTCGTGGGACACCCCCGACTCCTCCACGATGCGGCGCGCCTGCGAGCGCGCGATCGCCCAGGGTCTCCCCGCCATCGCCTTCACCGAGCACCTGGACTTCACGGTCTGGCACGAGGACGACGAGGCCACGTCGCAGGGCCTGATCGACCGGCACCCGGCCTACCAGCTGCCCATCGACGTCGACGGCTACTGGGGCGAGCTGACCGAGTGCCGCGAGCGCTTCCCCCAGCTGCGAATCTGGTCCGGCGTGGAGACCGGTGAGCCGCACCTCTTCGCGGCCAGCGTGGCGGCGCACCTGCGCGACTCCCCCGTCGACCGCGTGCTCGGGTCGCTGCACTCGCTCAGCTCGGACGGCCGGCTCGTGGGCGTGGGGCGGCTCCTGCACGACGGCGCGGCGGCGACCATGCGGCGCTACCTGGGCGAGGTCGTGCGGATGATCGAGTCCAGCGACGTCTTCCAGGTGCTCGCCCACGTCGACTTCCCCCGCCGTTACTGGCCAGGCGGCTCCGAGCGCTTCGTGGAGAAGGACTACGAGGAGGAGTACCGCGCGGTCTTCCGAGCGCTGGCCTCCACCGGCCGGGCCCTCGAGGTGAACACCAGCAGCCCGCTGGCCTCGGTCGACCAGGTGCGCTGGTTCTTCGAGGAACGCGGGGAGGCAGTGAGCTTCGGCAGCGACGCGCACGCACCGACGGCCGTCGGCCAGCGCTTCGACCTCGCCGTGGAAGTCGTCGAGTCCGCGGGCTTCCGGCCGGGGCGCGACCGCTTCGACTTCTGGCGCCGCTGAGGCATGCCGGTCCGCGACGCCACCGAACGCGACGCCGAGGCCTGCGCGGCGATCTACGGCCCGTACGTCACCGACACGGCCGTCACGTTCGAGTACGAGCCGCCGTCCCCGGCCGAGATGGCCCGCCGGATCGTCGCCGCACAGCGGGGGCACGCCTGGATCGTGCTCGAGGACGGCGAGGGTGCGGTGGTCGGGTACGCCTATGCCGGGCCCTTCAAGGAGCGCGCCGCCTACCGGTGGTCCTGCGAGGTCAGCGTCTACCTGGCTCCGGGGAGACGGCGCACCGGCGGCGGACGGCAGCTCTACGAGGCGCTGTTCGCCCGCCTGACCGAGCGCGGGTTCCGCACCTTGGTCGCCGTCATGACCCTGCCGAACGACGCGAGCGAGGGCCTGCACCGGG
>JALYMS010000128.1 GCA_030773535.1 Actinomycetota bacterium
TCACCCGCGCCGAGACCAGGGCGCCGTGGGTGACGTCGGGGTCGTCGCCGGCGTCCTTGACGATGCCGACCGTGGCGGCGCCGTCCTCGAGCCGCTCCTTGGCCAGGGCGAAGCTCGGGTGCCGGTCGTTCGGGAGGTCGATCCGGACGGGGTCGGGGAACTCTCCCGTCAGCAGCGCGGTGTAGGCGGCGGTCGTGGCGGCCGTCGCGCAGGCGCCCGTCGTCCACCCGTAGCGCAGCCCGGTGCTGCGCTCCCTGCCCGCGGTGGTCACCCGATCAGCATGCACGGCGGTTGCGCATGACCGGGTGCGTGCTGATCCTGGGCGGGACGGGGGAGGCCCGGCGGCTGGCCACGGCACTGGTGGACGACGGCGAGGACGTGCTCAGCTCGCTGGCCGGCCGGGTCGCGGATCCGCTGCTGCCACCGGGGGAGGTGCGGATCGGCGGCTTCGGTGGCGCCGCCGGCCTCGCCGCCTGGCTCCGGGAGCATCCGGTGCGGGCGGTGGTCGACGCCACCCATCCCTTCGCCGCCGCCATGACGGCCAACGCCGCGGAGGCCGCCCGGACCACCGGCACCCCGCTGTTGCGGATGCAGCGGCCCGGCTGGCGTCCCGGTCCGGGCGATGACTGGCGCTGGGTGGACTCCCTCGCGGCGGCAGCGGAGGCGGTGACCGGCTACGGCTCGGTATTCCTCACCACGGGGCGGACCGGCCTCGGGGCGTTCGCGCAGCTCTCCGCCCGGTGCCTGGTGCGCTCGGTCGACCCGCCGTCTCCGCCGTTGCCGCAGCACGCTGTCGTGGTGCTCGCCCGGGGCCCGTTCACGGTCGCCGACGAGGTCGCGCTGATGCGCCGGCACGACGTCGACGTTGTCGTCACCAAGGACAGCGGGGGTGCGATGACGGCGGCCAAGCTCGCCGCCGCGCGGGAGCTCGGCGTGCCGGTGGTGCTGGTCCGGCGGCCGCCGCCCCCGCCGGGCGTGCCGGTCGTCGGCACCGTGGGAGAGGCGCTGGCCTGGCTGCGCCGGGGTCAGGCCGGATAGCTGCGGGGGGTGAAGACCGAGCCGGCCGGGCTGACCCGAGTCTGCGAGGAGCCGATCAGCAGCAGGCAGCGCATGTCCACGGTCTCCGGATCGAGCTCGCCGAGGGTGGTGACCGTCAGCCGCTCCTGCGGGCCGCCGACGTCGCGGCCGAGGACCACCACGGTGTCCGGCGACCGGCACTCCAGCAGCACCTTCTGCGCCTCGCCCAGCTGGTGCGGCCGGTGCTTCGACCGCGGGTTGTAGACGGCGATCACCAGGTCGGCGGCCGCGGCGTGCCGGAGCCGGTCGACGACGACGTCCCACGGCTTGAGGACGTCGGACACTGACAGCACGCAGAAGTCGTGACCCAGCGGCGCACCGACCTTCGCGGCCACCGCCTGCGCCGCGGTCAGCCCCGGTACGACCCGCACCGGGATCCCGGCGAACTCGGGCTGCCCGGCCACCTCCAGTACAGCCGCAGCCATCGCGAAGACGCCGGGGTCGCCGCTGGACACGACCGCGACGCGCCGTCCGGACCGGGCCAGCCGTAGCGCGTGTGCGGCCCGCTCGGCCTCCACCCGGTTGTCGCTGGGGTACCGCTCCTGGCGGGGGTTCGCCGGCACCCGGTCCAGGTAGGGGCCGTACCCGATGAGGACGTCGGCGCAGGCGAGGGCGTCGGCAGCCTCCGGCGTCGTCCAGCTGCGGGAGCCGGGGCCCAGGCCGACGACGACGACCTCGCCGTCGTGCCCGTCGCCGGCGGGCGGCCGGTCGGGCACGGGCATCTGGGTGGTCAGCGGGCTCGGGAGCAGAGCCAGGGAGAAGTAGGGGACGCTCGCCGGATCGACGTCGGCCAAAGGCATGGTCCGCTGCCGGTTCGTGGTGGCGCGCTCGACGTAGAGGGCGCGGTCGAGGACGCCGGCGCGGTTGAACGCCTCCCGCACCTCCGGGAACGTCCGGCCGAGCTTCATCACCGCGGCCGAGTCGGTGCCGGCCAGCCGCTCGGCCAGCTTGTCGGCGCCCAGCGTGCCGGGCAGGACGGTGAGCACCTCGTCCCGCTCGACCAGGGGCCGACCGACCGCCGCCGCGGCGCCGCTGACGCTGGTCACCCCCGGCACCACCTCGGTCGGGTACCGGGAGGCGAGGCGCTTGTGCATGTGCATGTACGAGCCGTAGAAGAACGGGTCGCCCTCGGCGAGCACGACGACGTCCCGCCCGGCGTCGAGGTGCGCCGCCAGCCGCGCGGCGGCGGACTCGTAGAACTCGTCGATCGCGCCCTGGTAGCCGCCGGGATGATCGGTCGTCTCGGTGGTGACCGGGTAGACCAGCAGCTCCTCGATCTGGCCGTCGCGCAGGTAGGGCTCGGCAACGCCGCGCGCCACGGACCGACCGTGCCGGGCGGCGTGGAAGGCGACGACGTCGGCCGCGCCGATGAGGCGGGCGGCCTTGACCGTGACCAGTTCCGGGTCGCCCGGACCGAGCCCGACCCCATACAGCCGGCCGGTCCCTGCCTGTCCGCTCATTCGAAGTCGCTCGCGATCGCGTTGACCGCTGCCGCGGTGATGGCGCTGCCGCCACGCCGGCCGCGGAGGACGAGGTGCTCGAGGTCGGAGGCGGCCAGGGCCTCCTTGCTCTCGACCGCGCCGATGAAGCCCACCGGGATGCCGAGGACGGCGGCCGGGCGCGGGGCGCCCGCCGCGACCATCTCGAGCAGGTGGAACAGCGCGGTGGGTGCGTTCCCGATCGCGACGACCGCGCCGTCCAGCCGGTCCCCCCAGAGCTCGAGGGCCGCGGCGGTGCGCGTGGTGCCGAGCTCCGCTGCCAGCGCGGGGGTGCGGGCGTCGTTGAGCGTGCACACGACGTCGTTGTCCTTGGGCAGCCGTCGGCGGGTGATCCCGGAGGCGACCATCTGCGCGTCGCAGAGCACCGGCGCCCCGGCGTCCAGCGCTTCCCGGGCGCGCGCGACGACCGCGGGGGAGAACGCGATGTCCTCGACGAGGTCGACCTGCCCGCAGGCGTGGATCATGCGGACCGCGACGCGTGCGACGTCGTCCGGCAGCCTTCCGAGGTCGGCCTCCGCGCGGATGGTTGCGAACGACCGCCGGTAGATCTCGGCGCCGTCCTTCTCGTACTCGTACATGCGGTGCGCGGGTCTCCGTCGACTCGGGATGCGGCGCGCTGCGGGCGCACGCTGCCGGGGCGAGGCTACGTCGCGCCGCCCCGCAGGCGTCCGGGGAGCAGGGCGGCAGGCGTCAGCGCGCCGCCATCACTGATTCGGCGACGAGGATCTCGGTGCCGTCGGGGCGGTAGGTGTGCCATCGGCCGTCGGGTTGTCGGACCACTCGGAAGCCGTGGTGGACCTTGGTGTGATGCCGTTCGCAGAGCAGCGCTCAGTTGTCCAGCGAGGTGTCTCCGCCGTCGACCAGTGCATGAGGTGGTGGACGTCGCCGTCGCAGGCCAGCCAGCGGGCGCGGGCGGCGGCGAAGCCGGTGTCGGCGGCGCCGGGGCCGGAATGGGGTCGAGCAGGTCGGCGAGCGGGATGATCTGTGCGTTCGCCTCGGCGCTGTGGACATCCCCGTCGGTTGTTGATCATCGCCTGCGTGCGCGATGACGCGCCGCCGAACCGCGTGTCATGGTGCGCGCGGACGATGATCAACCCGGGGAGGGGTCAGGAGGCGGTCAGGCGGGCGAGCTGGTCGGCGGTGAACTCGAGGTTGGCGGCGGCCGCGGAGTCGGTGATCGACGCCGGCCGTGACGCGCCGGGGATGCGGATCACGACGTCGGGCTGTTCGAGGTGCCAGGCACGGGTGCACCCCTCGCGAGCGCACAACCACTGTCACCTCGTCGCCAAGTCGACATCGCCGAGTGTCGACATGGCGACCTGTCGTTCTGCGCCGTCAGCTGATCCGGTAGACCTCGCCCGTCGCGACGACGTCCACGACCTGCCCCTGCGGGCGGCCGCAGCGGCGTTCGCAGCCGGCCCAGTGCTGCCGCGCACCGGCCGCGGGCAGTGCCCCGCTCGCCACGGCGACCCTCGCGTCGGCGCGGACGTCGGCGCGCGACTTCGCGCAGCCGGGCAGTCCGGCGCAGGCGGTGACCCGCAGCCATGCACTGCCGGGATCAAGCACCAGCCCGGCGGTTGCAAGCTCCGCCGCCGCCCGGTCGTCGGCCAGGTCCGGGACGACGACGCTGCGCCACGGCGTCAGCTGCAGGTCCGTCGCGGCGGTCGCGGCCAGTAGATCCGCCTGTTCCGCGGTCAGCCGCCCCAGCGGGACGACGGCGACCAGCGCGGTCCGCCCGTGGTCCTGCACGACCGCACCGGCAGGACCGACGACCGGGGCCGGCGGCACCTCGATCGGGCCAGGAGCGTCCTCTCGCCCCCCGGAGAGGCGGGCGCGGACCCGGGCGGGCCCGTCGGGGATCTCGGCCAGCCGCCAGGCCGTGCCGCCGTCCCCGGCGCGCACCTCGACGAAGGCGCGGCTCGCGGCCAGGGCCAGGGCGACGGCGGCGTCCGGGGGAGTTCGCAAACCGGTGTCGGCGCCGGCGAGCAGCAGCGCCACGGTGCCCCCGTCCAGGGCGAGCAGCCCGACGTCCGGCCCCGAGCCGGCTACGTCACCGCGCCCGTCGTCGAAGGCGGCCAGGAACCGGCCGGGCAGGTCCGCCAGTGCTGGGTCGGCGCAGAGCCCGGCGTCGAAGGCCCGCACCCAGGGGCGTACGTCGAGGCGGCCCCCGGCACGGCCGCTCAGCACGCTCGCCAGGACGTTGCGGGCCGTCTCGTGGGGAGCGCTGGGCAGCAGCCCGGCGACCGCCATCCGGTCGCCGAGCTCGGCCTCGACCCCGGGACGCAGGCCGCGAAGCTGCACGTTCCCCCGGCTGGTCAACTCCAGCGCGCCGTCGCCGAGCTCCCGGGCAGCGTCGCTCAGCGCGCGCAGCGCAGCGGTGGACAGCGCGCCACCCGGAACCCGGACCCGCGCCAGCGCGCCGTCGGCCGCCGCGTGGGTCTGCAGCGCGCCGGGACAGGCGTCGGCCCGCGAGCGCGCGGCCGGAGCACTGCTGGTCGGAAGGCCCATGGTTCCCGCGAGGCTACGTCTCCGCGGGGGGTCCCTGCGTCGTCGGTACGGGCGTCAGCTCCTGGGTGTGCAGAACGTTCCCGGCGACGTCGCGCAGCTGCACGGTCATGACGCCGCTGCCGCCGTCGATGCGCACGTGCCCGAGGAACTGCAGCCCGTCGCTCGGTGGCTGACCGGACCGGTCAGCCGCGCGGGAGAACACCACTTGCGGCCCGAACGTGCCGTCGAGTTTGTCCGGGAGAAAGGTGCCGGCGTGCAAGGGACCCGCGACGAACTCCCAGAACGGATCGAAGTCGGAGAACGCGGCCTTGTCCGGATCGTAGAAGTGAGCGGCCGTGTAGTGGACGTCGGCGGTCAGCCAGACGACGTTGCGCACGCCACGGCGCTGCAGGTCGGCGAGGAGCCGGGCCAGTTCCAGCTCGCGGCCGCTCGGCTGCCCCGAGTCGAGGTTGCCGATGCCCTCCAGCTTCGCCGTGCTGTCCCGGAGCACGAGGCCGAGGGGCATGTCCGAGGCGACCACCTTCCAGAGGGCGCGGGACCTCGACAGCCGTCTGGTCAGCCGGGTGACCTGATCCTGACCGAGGATGGGGATGCCGACCTTCTCCGTGGCGGGATCGAGGGAGTTGGCGCCGCGGTAGGAGCGCAGGTCCAGCGCGAACACCTCGACGAGCGGCCCATAGGGCAGTGCCCGGTCGATCCGTTCGCCGGCCAGCGGCATGTACTCGTGGAACGCCTGGCGGGCACGGGTGGCGAGGGTGTCGACGTCCTTCACCGTGTACCGGCTGTCGTTGCCGGTGGTGCCCAGGACCTCGCCGGGGTACCAGTTGTTGGTGACCTCGTGGTCGTCCCACTGGACGAACTGCGGCACCTGGGCGGCGAAGCGGCGGACGTTCTCGTCCAGCAGGTTGTAGCGGTACTGGCCGCGGTAGTCGGCGAGGCTCTCGGCGACCTTGACCTTCTCCGGGGTGAGCAGGTTGTTCCACACCGAGCCGTCGGGGAGGACGAGCCGTTCCTGGAGCGGCTCGTCGGCATACACGCTGTCGCCGGAGTGGATGAAGAAGTCGGGGTCGAGCGCGCGCACGGCCTCGAAGCCGGTCATGCCGCCGGTGTCGAGGTTGATGCCGTAGCCCTGGCCGCCGACGTCCCCCGACCAGACGAAAGTGACGTCGCGCCGGTGAGCCGGGGCGGTGCGCAGCGACCCGACCAGCGGCTGGCTCCAGGTCCCGGCCTCGCCGAGGTCGGCGAACTGCACGCGGTAGAACAGCTCGGTACCGGGCGGCAGGCCCCGGAGCAGGACCTTGCCGGTGAAGTCGGTGTCGGGGCCCACGTCGAGGGTCCAGCTGCCCCGCAGCCGGCGGAAGTTCTCGGTCGCGGCCACCTCGACGAGCATGCGGGCGGGCCGGTCGGTCCTCGACCACACGATCCCGGAGGTGGAGGTGACGTCCCCGCTCTGCACCCCCCATGTCGTGATGGGTCGGGCCACGCGCTGCCCGGGCGCTCGTGAGGAGCGCGGGGTCGGCCGGAAAAGGGGCGCGGCGCCTGCGACGCCTCCGACGACGGCGGCGGCCCGCAGGAACGTCCGTCGGGAGAGCGCCCGGGGGGCCGGTGACCCGGCCGGAGGGCCCGCCGCGTCCGACACGGGCACTCCTTCCGCTGCGAAGCCGACGTCCTCACCGCTGTCCCCGGCCGTCCGCCGCCCCAGCACCGACGAAAGGTAGCGTCTGGTCATCGCGGCAGTGCGGAAGGAAGCCGGTGACAGTCCGGCGCGGTCCCGCCACTGTGAGCCCGGGCCCCCGGGCGAGCCAGACACTCCGGCTGCCGTGCCCGACGACCCGGGGCGCGGACCCCGAGGGAGGCTCTGCTCGTGAGCGACCAGCGCGGATTCACCCTGCTCTCCACGAGTGACACCGACCTGCTCTCGGCCCGGGCCAGCGGTGCGGACTGGCGGCTGGGCAACCCGGCTCGCCTCGACCGCGCCGGCATCGCATCGCTCACCGCGGGCAGCGCGCTCGTCGTCGTCCGACTCCTCGGCGTACGACGGCAGTACGAGGACGTGCTCGCGCCACTGCTGGCCGGGCCGGTACCGGTCGTCGTCCTCGGTGGTGAGCAGGTGCCCGACGCGGAGCTGATGGAGCTCTCCACCGTGCCGATGGGCGTCGCCACCGAGGCGCACGGCTACCTGGCCCAGGGCGGGCCGGACAACCTCGTCGAGCTGCACCACTTCCTCTCCGACACGGTGCTGCTGACGGGGGAGGGGTTCGAGCCGCCGTCGGTCGCCCCGGACTGGGGCGTGCTGGACCGCAGCCCCCGTACTGCGAGCGGTCCGCGGGTCGCCGTCCTCTACTACCGGGCGCACCACCTGGCCGGCAACACCGCCTTCGTCGAGGCACTGTGCGCGGCCATCGAGGACGCCGGCGGCGTCGCGCTGCCGGTGTTCACCGCCAGCCTCCGGACCGTCGACCAGGGTCTGCTGGAGACGCTCCGGACGGCCGACGCCATGGTCGTCACCGTGCTGGCGGCGGGCGGATCCCGGCCGGCCACGGCCTCGGCCGGCGGCGACGACGGTGCCTGGGACGTGGGCGAGCTCGCCGCCCTGGACGTACCGGTGATCCAGGGACTGTGCCTCACCAGCAGCCGAGAGGTCTGGGCGGCGAACGACGACGGGCTGTCCCCGCTGGACGTCGGCAACCAGGTGGCCATCCCGGAGTTCGACGGCCGGCTGATCAGCGTTCCGTTCTCCTTCAAGGAGAGCGACGCCGACGGCCTGACCACCTACGTGGCGGATCCCGAGCGGGCCGCGCGAGTCGCGGGCACGGCGGTGGCGCATGCCCGTCTACGGCACACCCCACCGGGCGAGCGCCGCATCGTCGTGATGCTCAGCGCCTACCCGACCAAGCACGCCCGCATCGGGAACGCCGTCGGCCTGGACACCCCCGCCTCCGTCGTCCGGCTGCTGGCCGCGATGGCCGGTCAGGGCTACGACATCGGCCCGTTCGACGGTCCCGAGGCCCTGCCCGGCGTGGCCGACCTCGACGGCGACCGGCTCCTGCACGCCCTCATCGCCGCCGGCGGGCAGGACGCCGACTGGCTGACCTCCGAACAGGTCGAGGGCAACCCGGTCCGCATCGACGCCGCCGAGTACCGGGCGTTCTTCGACACACTCCCGGCGGACCTCCGGGCGGCGATGGAGGAGCACTGGGGCCCGGCGCCGGGTTCGCTGTTCGTCGACGCGGCCCGTGATGGTGGCGGAGCTGCGATCGTCTTCGCGGGCCTGCGGGCGGGCAACGTCGTCGTGATGGTGCAGCCGCCGCGCGGCTTCGGGGAGAACCCGATCGCGATCTACCACGACCCCGACCTCCCGCCGTCCCACCACTACCTGGCCGCCTACTGGTGGCTGCGCAGCTCCTTCGGGGCGCACGCGCTGGTGCACGTCGGCAAGCACGGCAACCTGGAGTGGCTGCCCGGCAAGACGGTCGGCATGTCGGCGTCCTGCGGGCCCGACGCGGCCCTCGGCGACCTGCCGCTGATCTACCCGTTCTTGGTCAACGACCCGGGGGAGGGCAGCCAGGCCAAGCGCCGCGCGCACGCCACCCTGGTCGACCACCTGGTGCCTCCCATGGCGCGGGCCGACTCCTACGGCGACATCGCCCGGCTGGAGCAGCTCCTCGACGAGCACGCCAACGTCGCCGCCATGGACCCGGCGAAGCTGCCCGCTGTCCGGGCGCAGATCTGGACCCTGCTGCAGGCCGCCAAGCTCGACCACGACCTCGGCCTGAAGGACCGCCCCGAGGACGACCACTTCGACGAGATGATCCTGCACGTCGACGGCTGGCTCTGCGAAATCAAGGACTCCCAGATCCGCGACGGGCTGCACGTTCTGGGCACCCCGCCGAACGGCCAGAACCGGGTCGACCTAGTCCTCGCGATGCTGCGGGCCCGCCAGATCTGGGGCGGCTCGGTCGCGCTCCCCGGTCTGCGCGAGGCCCTCGGGCTGGCCGAGGACGGCACCGCCGGTCTGCACGCCACCGACGCGGTCGAGGCGCAGGCGGAGGCGCTGGTCGAGGGCATGGAGACCCGGGGCTGGGTCCCGGCGGCCGTGGCCGACGTGGTGACCGAGGTGCTGGGCCGGGACGATGCCGCCGTCGCCGCAGTCCTGAGGTTCGCCGTCGACGAGGTCGTGCCCCGGCTGGAGCACACCACCGACGAGCTGGACGCCACTCTCCACGCGCTCGAGGGCGGGTATGTGCCGGCCGGACCGTCCGGCTCGCCGCTGCGCGGGCTGGTCAACGTGCTGCCGACCGGCCGGAACTTCTACTCGGTCGACCCGCGGGCGGTGCCGTCGCGGCTGGCGTGGGAGAGCGGGCAGGCGATGGCCGAGTCGCTGGTCGACCGGTACCGGACGGACACGGGGGAGTACCCGCGCTCGGTCGGGCTGTCGGTCTGGGGCACGTCGGCGATGCGCACCTCGGGCGACGACATCGCCGAGGTGCTCGCCCTGCTCGGCGTCCGCCCGTCGTGGGACGACGCCTCGCGGCGGGTCACCGGGCTCGAGGCGGTGCCGCTCGAGGAGCTCGGCCGGCCCCGGATCGACGTCACGGTGCGCATCAGCGGCTTCTTCCGCGACGCCTTTCCGCACGTCGTGACCATGCTGGACGACGCCGTGACGCTGGTGGCGGGCCTGGACGAGGCGCCCGAGGACAACTTCGTGAAGGCGCACGTGGACGCCGACCAGGCCACCCACGGCGACCGGCGGCGGGCCACCACCCGGGTGTTCGGCTCGAAGCCGGGCGCCTACGGAGCCGGGCTGCTGTCGCTGATCGACAGCCGGAACTGGCGGGGGGACGCCGACCTGGCCGAGGTCTACGCGGTGTGGGGCGGCTACGCCTACGGGCGCGGGCTGGACGGCGTGAATGCCCGGCCGGACATGGAGACCGCCTACAAGCGGATCGCCGTCGCAGCGAAGAACATCGACACCCGCGAGCACGACATCGCCGACTCCGACGACTACTTCCAGTACCACGGCGGGATGGTCGCGACGGTTCGCGCGCTGACCGGCACCGCGCCCGCGGCCTACATCGGCGACTCCACGCGCCCCGAGTCGGTGCGCACGCGCTCCCTGGTCGAGGAGACCTCCCGCGTCTTCCGTGCCCGGGTGGTCAACCCGAAGTGGCTGGCCGCCATGCGCAGGCACGGCTACAAGGGCGCTTTCGAGCTGGCCGCGACCGTCGACTACCTCTTCGGCTACGACGCCACCACGGGCGTCGTCGCCGACTGGATGTACGAGAAGCTGGCGCAGACCTACGTGCTGGACTCGGAGAACCGCGAGTTCCTGGAGCAGTCCAACCCCTGGGCCCTGCACGGCATCGCCGAGCGGCTGCTCGAGGCCGTCGACCGCAAGATGTGGGCCGAACCGGACCCGACGCTGCTCGCCGAGCTGCAGCAGGCCTACCTCGACACCGAGGGCGACCTCGAGGGCGGCGACACCCCCGCACAGCGGGTCCCCTCGGCCTGACGCCGCCCCGTACCAGGAGACGGTGTGCGCTGAGGACCCGTTCCACGCTCAGGAATGGGGCGTCGGCGCACACGTTCCTGTCAGGACCCGAGTGCGACGGCGCCGGCGAGCAGGGTCGCAGTGGTCGCGACTTCCCCCATGGCGCCCATGACATCGCCGTTCACGCCGCCCAGCCGGCGCCGTGCCCTGCGGAACAGGATCTCGGCCGCCAGGAGACCGGCGGCGGCGCAGCCGGCGAGTTGCGCGGTGCGCACCGGATCCCCTCCGGTCGCCAGCGCGATCAGCGCCGCCATGGCGAGACCGCAGCCCGCGAGCCAGGGCAGCGAGACTGTCCCGGCCACGGTCCGCCCGAGCGCGGACCCTTCCGCCACCGGCACGCCGGGCAGGCCGGTGCGGGCCATCGCCAGGCGGGCGGTGA
>JALYMS010000129.1 GCA_030773535.1 Actinomycetota bacterium
ATGACGGGCGGCGTCCCACACCGACGCCGGACGCCGTCCGTCATCGCCACCACCCGGCATCACCCCCTCGGGCGATGCGCCACCCCGCACGACGACGTCCGTCCTACAGCCCCGAGCGGGGACGGCCGATCTATTCCATGCGACAGACGTGTCCGAACCGGCAGCACGGAGGAGGTGACGGAGCAGATGACCACCGCGACGACGACCAGCGGCCTCGCCGGCCTCCGGCGCCTCCGCCTGGGCGTTCCCCAGAAGATTGCGCTGCTCACGGCGGTGATTGCGGCGACCGCGGGAGCCCTGTTCCTCCTCGTCGTCGCCCCGCTGCCCCCGGCGCCCACGGCCCTGAACCTGCCGTGGGCGCTGTGGGCGGGAGCCTTCGCGATGAGCGAGCTGTTGATCGTGCACGTCCAGTGGAAGCGGGAGTCCCACACCTTCTCCCTCAGCGACCTGGTCCTCGCCGCCGGGCTGGCACTCGCCGCGCCGGCTGAGATCGTGCTGGCCCAGGTCGTCGGCACGGCGGCCGTGCTGGTGCTCTACCGCCGCCAGCGAGGGCTGAAGCTGGCCTTCAACACCGCTCAGTTCGCGCTGGCCGGCTGCATGGCGGCCCTGGTCTTCTCCGCCGTGGCGGCGGGCCTCGGCCAGGACTGGGCCTGGATCGGCCAGCTGCTGGCCATCCTCGTCACCACCGTGACCGCGTCGGTCACGATCTTCGCCGTCATGACGATCTCCACCGGCCACGCCGATGTGCAGCCGCTGATCGGCATGCTGGGCTTCTCGCTGCCGTTCACCCTTGGCTCCGCGGCGGTCGGCGTCGTCATCGCACGCACCTCCACCAACGACCCGGCGGCGCTGGCCCTGCTCATGGTGCCCACCCTGCTCGTCATCGGCGCCTACCGCGCCTACACCCAGGCCCGCGAGCAGCAGGAGAACCTGAAGCTGCTGCACGAGGTCACCTCACTCCTGCACGGCGGCGACGTCGAGTCTGCTCTCGAGGACTTCCTCGCCTCTGCCCGCACCGCCTTCCACGCCGAGCTCGCCGAGCTCGTTCTCGTCGGCTCGGATTCCGGCGAGCTCACCGTGAGCCGCAGCCAGGAGGGGGCCGACCCGATCGTCATGGCCCCCGCCGATGACACCACGGAGCGCCAGCGGCTGCTACGGCTGGCGACGGCCCACGGAGCGCTGGGCACGCGGGGCCGCAGAGGTCCGCTCGACGACTACACCCGCGAGCGCGGCCTCAAGGACGCCATGGTCGCGGCCCTGCGCACCGAGGACCGCGTCCACGGCCTGCTCCTCGTCGCCGGGCGGACCGGTGCCGCCAGCACCTTCAACCGCAGCGACCTGGCCCTGCTCGAGACCTTCGGCCGGCACGTCGCCACGTCCCTGGAGCGTGGGCGGCTGGAGACGACGCTGCGCCAGGTCACCGACCTGAAGGAGCAGCTGCGCCATCAGACGCTGCACGACGCGCTGACGGGTCTCCCGAACCGCGTGCTGTTCCTCGACCGCGCTCGCCAGGCGGTCGAGTCGGCTGCCCGCACGGGCGCGTGGCCGGCAGTCCTCTACCTGGATCTCGATGGGTTCAAGCCGGTCAACGACGAATACGGCCACGACGCCGGCGACATGGTCCTGCGCGCCGTCGGTCAGCGGCTGAGCAATTGCCTGCGCCCGAGCGACACCCCGGCCCGCCTGGGCGGTGACGAGTTCGCCATCCTGCTGGGCGGCCCGCTCGACCGGCAGGGCGTCGACCGCATCATCGACCGGATCCGTGCCCAGTTCGACGTCCCGGTGGACCTCGGCGACGGCCGGATCGCCCACGTCGGCACCAGCATCGGCATCGCCCTGAGCCGCGCCTCCATCACCGATGCGGACAGCCTCATCCGGCAGGCCGACATCGCCATGTACGTCGCCAAGCGCGGTGGCGCGGGCCCGGTCTACTACGAGCCGGGCATGGGCGACTCGACCACGGTCCGCGAGGACGCCGTCGCCGAGCTGAGCCGCGCCATCGCTGGTGGGGAGCTGGTGACCTTCTTCCAGCCGCTGGTGGATCTGCGGACCGGCAGCGCGAGTGGCGCGGAAGCGCTGGTCCGCTGGCAGCACCCGGACGGCCTGCGGAGCCCGGACTCGTTCATCGGCCTGGCCGAGGAGACCGGTCTGATCGTCGGTATCGGCGAACTGGTCCTCCGCGACGCCTGCCGCCAGGCGGCGCGCTGGGCCGCGGTCAGCGACACCCGGCCGCTGACCGTCACGGTGAACCTGTCGGCGCGGCAGCTGGCCCACCCGGAGATCGTCGACGTGGTCACGAGCGCACTCGAGGACGCCGGGCTGGACGCCGGACGGCTCGTCCTGGAGATGACCGAGACCGTCCTGATGCAGGACCGCGAGGCCGCGGCCGCCACCCTGTGGCAGCTGAAGGCCCTAGGCGTCCGCATCGCGATCGACGACTTCGGCACCGGCTACTCGTCCCTGGCCTACCTGCGGCGGTTCCCGATCGACATGCTCAAGATCGCCCGCGAGTTCGTCGACGGCCTCGGCCGGGACGAGCACGACGACGTCATCACCCGGGCCATCGTGGATCTGGCCGGCACGCTGGGCCTGCTCACCGTGGCCGAGGGCATCGAGACCCACGACCAGCAGACCATCGTCACCGCGCTCGGGTGCGACCTGGGGCAGGGCTACCTGTTCTCGAGGCCGGTCGACGCCGAGGCGGCCCTGGAGCTGCTGACCGGGACCACGCGTCCGAGTGCGCCGCGGGGGAGCAGCGGTCCGCTGCTGCGGGTGGTCTGAGACCGCACCCGCCGGCGGGTCAGGGGGCCAGGCCGGCGTCCTCGATCAGCCGGGCCTGCTCCCGGCACCACGGTGACCAGGCGTCGGCCTCGCATTCCTGGCGCGCGCGGAAAGCACTCCACTCCAGCAGCTGCCACTCCCCGACCTCGCTGGGCTCGGGCGCGGGTGTGCCGGCGAACCGGCCGAGGTAGACCGGGCAGATCTCGTTCTCGACCACGCCGCGGAACTCCGCCCGGTAGCGGTAGCCCGGCAGGGCGGGGCGGACGTCGGAGACCTCGAGACCGAGCTCGAATGCGGCACGGCGGGCGATCGCGGCGGCGTCGTCCTCGTCCGGCCCGGGGTGGCCGCAGACCGTGTTGGTCCACATGTCGGGGAACGTCGCCTTGTCCCCGGCCCGCCGGGTGATCAACAGGCGTCCGGCGTCGTCGAAGAGGTAGGCGGAGAAGGCGCGGTGCAACGGGGTCTCCCCGTGGTGCACCTGCGGCTTGGGCATCGTGCCGATGGCCGTCCCGTCGTCGTCCACGAGCACAATCAACTCCTCCGCCATGCCCCCATGGTGCCCTGCCGGATGCGAAGCCTTGGGATTCCGCCCGTTGACCCGGGCCGACGAAGTCGCGAGGACCCGCGCCCTGGCTCCCGTGGCAGGGTCGGACCATGGATAGCTTTCGACGCGACGGCCTGACCTTCGACGTCCGGGACGCCGGGCCGGCGGACGGCGAGCCCGTCGTCCTTCTGCACGGCTTCCCGCAGGACTCGGCCGCTTGGGACGCGATGAGCCCCCAGCTGCACCAGCACGGACTGCGCACCCTCGCTCTGGACCAGCGGGGGTACTCCCCCATGGCACGGCCTCGTGGGCGGCGGAACTACACGCTGCGCGAGACGGCCGCCGACGTCCTGGCCCTGCTGGACGCCGCCGGGCTGGAGCACGCGCACGTGGTGGGGCACGACTGGGGCGGCATCGTCGCGTGGGCGCTCGGCGCCTGGCACCCCGAGCGGATGCGCACGCTGACGGCGCTCTCGGTTCCGCACCCGGCGGCCATGGCGAAGGCGATGGTGACCAGCGACCAGGCGCTGCGGTCGTACTACATGGGCGTCTTCCAGCTGCCCGTGCTGCCCGAGCGCCTCCTGCTCGCGGGGGGCGGGACGGCGATGCGCCGGATGCTGCAACGGAGCGGCCTGTCGGAGGAGGTCGCCGCGCACTACGTCGCCCGGATGCGTGAGCCGGGCGCGCTCTCGGCCGCGCTCGGCTGGTACCGGGCCCTGCCCTTCGGCGCACGCGACCGGGTGGGCACGGTCCGCGTCCCGACGCTGCACGTCTGGAGCACCGGCGACGCCTTCCTCGGCCGCGCCGGCATCGAGGCGACGTCCCGGTTCGTCGATGCCCCCTACCGGCTCGAAGTCCTGCAGGGCGTTCCCCATTGGATCCCGGAACTCGCCGCGGACCGCGTCGCCGAGCTGGTCACCGCCCACGTCCGCACCGCCTGAGGGTCTGCGTGCCGACCGGCCGGTTGTCACACTGCTCCGCATGACGGCAACCGCGAGCCCGCTGACCCGGGCCGGACGGCTCGACCGCCTCCCGTTCACCCGCGAGCACGGCCGGCTGGTCGTCGGCTCCGGACTGGGCTGGGCGCTCGACGCCATGGACGTGGGCCTCATCTCCTTCGTCATGGCGTCGCTGCTCGCCCAGCAGCAGTGGGGCATCACCACGACGGAGCTGTCGCTGCTCGGATCGATCGGCTTCGTCGGGATGGCGCTCGGTGCGACGCTGGGGGGCCTGCTGGCCGACCGGTTCGGACGGCGTCAGGTCTTCGCGATCACCCTGCTCATTTTCGGGATCGCGACCGGCGCCGCGGCCCTGTCCTGGTCGGTGGGCACGTTGCTGGTGTTCCGCTTCCTGATCGGCCTGGGCCTGGGCGCCGAGCTCCCGGTGGCCTCGACGCTGGTCAGCGAGTACGCACCGGCCCGCCTGCGCGGGCGCGTAGTGGTCGGCCTCGAGGCCTTCTGGGCCGTGGGCTGGACGTTGGCCGCGCTGATCGGCTACCTCGTCGTGCCGGTCAGCGACAGCGGCTGGCGCTGGGCGCTCGCCCTCGGCGCGGCGCCGGCGCTCTACGCGGTGGTCGTCCGCTGGGGGCTGCCGGAGTCGGTGCGCTTCCTCGAGCTGCGCGGGCGCGTCGACGAGGCGGAGACCGCGGTGCGGCGCTTCGAGCAGGCGGCCGGGGTCGAACCGGTGCCTTCCCCGCTGCCGCAGCCCCAGCGGTCCCCGGGACCCGGCGCGCTCTGGCGGCCGGGCACCCGTGGGCACACCGCGGCCCTCTGGGTGGTCTGGTTCTGCATCAACTTCGCCTATTACGGCGCCTTCATCTGGCTGCCCTCACTGCTGTTCGC
>JALYMS010000130.1 GCA_030773535.1 Actinomycetota bacterium
GTGCGCCGGCGGCGGATGTGACCTATGACCTGAACGGGGTCGTGTCCACGGCGTTCCCCTCCACCCAGCACCCGTTCAACACCGGTACCGGTACGCCGGGTGTGCGGACCTGCGTGGTGGGCGGTGACACGATGGCCATCCCCGCCGGCACCGTCGTCGACGACTCAGCCTGCCCGGACAACCCCTCCACGATCGTGTGGACCGGGGGCGGCGCCTATCCCGCTCCCACCGCCGGCATCCGCGTCGTGGCCGACCGCAGCGTGTGGGACCGCGCCGTCGCCACCTGGAAGACCACCCACGGCCACTCCTGAGGCATGCCGGCTCACGCCGGTGAGCCCGTCGGTCGGCTGGTTCGGCTCACGTAGCTGGCGCGACTTCGAGACCTGCCAGCCGTCCGTGGCGTCTCCCCGGGGGCTGGGGGTCTACTGCACGGGCGCCTGCAGGACGGGGTCCTGCAGGACGGGGTCCTGCAGGACGGGGTCCTGCGGGGCGGGGTCCTGCGGGGCGGGCTCTTGCGGGGCGGGCTCTTGCGGGGCGGTGGGCGTGTCGGTGACGTTGAAGCCCGTCGCGTCGGCTTCGTTTGCGGTGGACGTGCCCGCTTCGCCACCCGAGCCCGCACCGGGGGCGGCGCCCGCACCGGGGGCGGCGCCCGCATTGTTCGCGTTTCCCTGGCCAGGAGTAGCCGGCGGCCGAGCCAGGGCGGGCGCGGGAGTCGTCCGCCGCGGCGCGTTCACGACCGCCGGAGCCGGGATCCGACGCGAGCCCGCAGTGGTGCGGGCAGCAGGGGCGTCCCTGGGCGGAACTCGCTCGGGCTGGGCGGCGACCTCACCGGCCGGCCGGCCGGGCGCCGGTTCGACCGGCAGCGTGGGGAGTCCGCGGGGAGTGAAGCCGGGCAAAGCTGGCAGGGTGTCCATCCCGGGCGACCAGTCCAGGGCCCCGGGCGCCGCCTCGGCGCTCAGCGGGGCGCGGCCCTCACCCACGATCCCGGTAGTGGCGGTCGCGATCGCCACCACGCTCAGCGGGAGCATCACCGCTGCAGTCAATCGGAGGAACGCGTCGGGGGACCGCGAGGCACCGGCCGCCTCGAGGTCGTCCTCGGCTGGGTCCCCGACCGCGGCGACCGCCCCGGCGGGGACGAGCTCGTCCGACTGGCTCTCGACGGTCGGCGCGTCGACGTCACTGCCCGGCGCGGCCGGCGCGGGCGTGGCGTCCTCGGCGGCCTCCTGAGACGGAGCGTCGGCAGCCCAGTCCAGCACCGGCCCGTAGGGCTCGTACCGGCCGTCGATCCATCGACCCGATTCCACTGCCACTCCTCACCGACCGGGCCTCACGTACGGCCAGAGCCCCCCGAACGCTCCTATTCAGGCCCTATTGACGGCTGTTTGTGCAGGTCGTGCCACGAAAGAGGACGTTGGCGGGCTCGATTCCGGCGCGCCGACTCCACTGCGTACATGCCGCGCAACCGAGATGATCATCTTCGCGGTCGGCTCCGCAGCCTTCCGAACCAACCGGCGGAGCGCAGCAGAGGCGGGAGTCCGGCGCTCGGGGCCCCCGCTGTGGAATGCCGCAGGTCAGCGGGGGAGTTCGGGAAGGGCTTCCTTGGAGAACTCGTCGGCGTTCTGGCCGAGCGAGTCACTGTGCAGGTAGGCCCACATGCGGTCGGCGGTCACGGTGTCCAGGTAGACGACGCTAGCCGCGCCCTCCCTGCCGGTGCCGAGCACCGGCGCGGTGAAGAACTCGATGTCGCTCGGCGTCACGTTGCGCAGCGAGTAGGCCAGGGCGAGCAGGTCGGCGTTGCCCAGGGTGTCGTCGATGCTCACGGCCCTCGTCATCGCCAGCATGGCCCCGTCCAACCGGGCAGGGTCGGTGAAGGTGTCGGAGCTGAACAGCTTGGCGAACACCGCCTTCAGGTACTGCTGCTGGCGCTTCACGCGGTCGAAGTCGCCTCCGGGCAGGTTCTTGCGCTGCTGCAGGTAGTAGCGCGCCTCGTGCCCGTCGAGGTGGTTGACGCCTGCCGGGAAGGTGTACGGGCCGTGCTCGGTCGTCTCGGCGACGACGACGTCCACCCCGCCCAGGTCATCGGTGACCTGGGTGATCCCGTCGAAGTCGATGGCCACGTAATGGTCGATGCGCACGTCCGTCAGCTGCTCCACCGTCTGGATCAGCAGGGACGGGCCGCCGAACGCGTAGCTCGCGTTGATCTTGTTCATCCCGTGACCGGGGATCTCCACCCAGGAGTCGCGCGGGATCGAGATCAACTGCGCGTGCTGCCGATCGGCGGAGAATCGGGCGATCATGATCGCGTCCGACCGCCCGTCGGGGTCCTCGCCGTCGGCGGCGTGTCCCCGGGAGTCCGAGCCGACCAGGAGGAACGTGACGGGCTGCTCCGCGGGGCTGCCCTCGGGAGTCGGAGGCGCGGGCCGGGCCTCCTGGTCCAGGCCGGCGAAGGCGTCGCTGACGCGGTCGATGTTGCCGCCCCACCGAGCGGTGAGCAGCCACAGCCCGCTCCCGATCGCGAGGGCCAGGACCAGGCCGAGGATTCCCACGCCGAGGAGGACCCGCCGCACCACGCGCCCTCGCCCCCTCGCGGCGCCGGTCGGCTCGAGGGGGAGGCTCATGGCAGCACCGGCCAGACCGGCCGCCGCCCCCGGCGTCGTCGGGTGGTCGGGACGGGGCGAACCGGCACGCTCGCCGCGCGCACCTGTTTCGTCTGCACTCATCCCGGGCCCCCGAACCGCTGGTCGACCCGTTCGAGAGTACGGGCCGTCCGGGTGCACGAAGGGTGTTCCCACCCTGGCGGGTGAGGCGTCAGGGCTCGGGCTTCGCCGCCGGTTCCCTCACCCGAGCAGCGCGTCGACCGGTCGGGTGTTGATGACGCGATCCAGCGGGACGCCGGTCTCGACGGCGCGTTCGCAGCCGTTGCCCTGCCAGTCGAGCTGGCCGGGCGCGTGCGCGTCGGTGTCGATGGCGAACTCGCACCCGAGCTCCACCGCCAGGCGCAGCAGTCGCTTCGGCGGGTCCAGCCGCTCGGGCCTGGAATTGATCTCGACCGCCGTTCCGAATTCGACGCAGGCGCCGAAGACCGCCTCGGCGTCGAAGGTGCTTTCCGGCCGCGGCTTCTGCGTGCCGTTGCGCTGCCGACGCCCGATCACCAGCCGCCCGGTGCAGTGTCCGAGGACGTCGGTGTGCGGGTTGGCCACCGCGGTGAGCATGCGGGCGGTCATGGATCTCGAGTCCGCCCGCAGATCGGAGTGCACGCTGGCCACGACGACGTCGAGCCGGCCGAGCAGCTCGTCGCTCTGGTCGAGGCTGCCGTCGACGTTGATGTCGCACTCGATGCCGGTGAGGATGCGGAACGGCGCCAGCTCCGCGTTGAGCTCGGCGACGACGTCGAGCTGTTCCTCCAGCCGGGCGGCGGTCAACCCGTTGGCGACGGTGAGGCGAGGGGAGTGGTCGGTGAGCGCCATGTACTCGTGGCCCAGGGCCATCGCGGCCTCGGCCATCTCCCAGATGGGGCTGCCGCCGTCGGACCAGTCGGAGTGCACGTGGAGATCCCCGCGCAGCGCCGCCCGGAACTCGGCGACGTCCTCGGCCAGTGGGACCAGCTCGGCGTAGGACTCCTCGAGCTTGGCCAGATACTCCGGCACCTGGCCCTTGTGTGCCTCGACGACGACACCGGCCGTCTTGGGCCCGACACCCTTGAGGTCCTTCAAGGTGTTGGTCCGGACCTTCAAGTCGAGCTGTTCTGCACTCAGGCCGTCGACCACCGCCGCGGCGGTGCGGAAGGCCTGCACCCGGTAGCTGGGCTCGCGGGCGCGCTCCAGGAGGAAGGCGATCCTCCGGAGCGTGGCCGCGGGCGACAGCGGTGCGGTCAGCGGCCGACCCTCTTCTCCGCCTTCCGGTGGGCCTTGGCGGCACGCTTCTGGGCCTTCTCGATGCTCTTCTCGGTGGAGTCGGCCGCCCTCTTGGCGGCGCGTCGGGCCCGGTAGCCCACCGACGGCTTGCCCTCGGTGTCCACGGCGGCCAGCAGCAGGCCGCCGAGCAGGCCGGAGTTCTTGAGGAAGTTGGAGATCTGCCCGAACCGCTCGGTCGGGTCGGTGTGCTCCCAGAACCGGTGACCGGCCAGGGTGGTCGGGACGAGCGACCCGGCCAGGACCAGAGCGGACAGCCGGGGCAGGCGGCCGAGCCCGAGGAGGGCGCCGGCGACCACCTTCACGGCGGCGTCGGCCTTGACCCACTGCTCGACATCGTGCGGGAGCTGCACCGGCAGCTGCTTGTCGGCGACATCGGCGATCTTCTCGACGACGGGGCGGGCGCCGGGGACGCGGTCCTGCGGCTTGCGGAGGGTGCTGACCCCGCCGTAGACGAACGGTGCTGCGAGCAGGGGCCGGGCGATGCGGCGGACCAACATGGAGACCTCTTTCTTTCCCTCGGAGCCGCTTGACGCGGTGCCGCTGTGGACGTCGGGGCGTGCACTGCCCGGAACACCTGGGCAGTCGCTGGCTCAGACCGTAGCGACGATGGCCTCCGCCCGCCCGGCCGGACGTCGTACCGGGCTCTCCTGCTGAGCAGCGACGCCCGGTGGCCGCACCTCCCCGTGAAGGACGGACACCGGTGCGCCGCTGCCCGGGGTCACGCCGCCCTGCCTCCACGCAGGGCGGCGGCGAAGGACTTGCGGAGGATGCTCAGGTCGAGCAGCAGGGACCAGTTCTCGACGTAGTGGACGTCGATCGGCATCCCGTCGTCCGAGGACCGGCCGGGACGGCCGCCCAGCGGTGTCAGGCCGATGAGCCCCGGCCGGAGGCGGTGCTCGGCGCGCGCGGTCTCCGAAGGCAGGCCGGGCCGGGGGCCGACGAGGGACATGTCGCCCCGCAGCACGTTGAGCAGCTGGGGCAGCTCGTCGAGGGAGTGACGCCGGAGGATCGGACCGAGAGGTGTGTCCTCGTGTGCGCTGAACCTCAGCAGGCGGAACGGGCGCCCGTGGCGTCCCAGGCGCGGCAGCCGCACGAACACCGGACCGCGGGTGGTCGCCTTCACGGCGACGGCGACCCCGAGCAGCACCGGCAGCAGCAGGACGAGGATCAGGGCCGCTGCCACGCGGTCGAACGAGCTCTTGACCAGGGCGCGTACGCCGTGGAGTCCGGACCGCTCCGACCACGCCGCTCCGCGCCGGCCGGCGGATGAGGCGCGGAGGCTCGACGTACCGGCCCCGGACATCGCAGGCGCGAGCAGCAGGTCGGCCCGGGTGGCCCTCAGGTCGCGCTCGAGCCGGTGCAACCCGGCAGCGCCGGAGGAGGGGAGGACGGCGACCGTGTCGACGGCGTAGTGGCGCACGACGTCGACCACGTCGCCCGGCCCGCCGAGCACCGGCAGCCCCTCGAGCGTCCCCCCGGGAGAGCCCGGCGCGGTCAGGCAGCAGCCGATGACCTCGTAGTCGCGCGGAAGTTGTCGGAGGTGCTGCCGGCGCAGCGCTGCGACGCCGTGGGCGTCTCCCACCAGCAACGTGGTCGGGAGGAAGCGACGCGGGGCCGGTCGCTGCAAGTCCGCCCACGGCCACTGCCTGGGCGCCGCTCCACCGCGGAGGAGCTGATGGGCGTTTTCGTCCTGAGTCATCTCGTGTTCCTTGAAGTCCGTGCGCTGGGCCCCGGCGAGCTCGAGAAGTGCGAGGAGGGCGGGGTCGAACCGACGTGAGACGGCGTGGCCGTACTCGGCGCTTGCGAACGAGAGCTCCGGCGGACAGACGGGGGCCGCCGGGGTGGGCCTCAGGTTGGGCTGGCTCCCGGGTCGTCGGCTCCACCGACGACGGATCCGGCGAATCCGGAGGAGAGCCGCAGTGCGGCCTGGGCGAGGGAGACGGCGACCTGTGCCTCGAGGACCGCGTCGATGCCGTCGGAGTGGTCGCTGGATCC
>JALYMS010000131.1 GCA_030773535.1 Actinomycetota bacterium
GTCACAGCAGCTCCAGGACGGTGGCGTTGGCCATGCCGCCGCCCTCGCACATGGTCTGCAGCCCGTAGCGGGTGCCGGTGGCCTGCATGCGGTGGACCAGCGTGGTCATGATGCGGGCACCGGAGGCGCCGAGCGGGTGTCCCAGGGCGATGGCCCCGCCGAGGGGGTTCAACCGGTCCTCCGGGGCGCCGACGTCGGTGAGCCAGGCGAGTGGCACGGGGGCGAACGCTTCGTTGACCTCGTAGACGCCGATGTCGTCGATGGACAACCCGGAGCGCTGCAGCGCCTTCTGCGTGGCGGGAATGGGCGCGGTCAGCATGATCACCGGGTCCGCGGCCGCCATGACCGTGGTGTGCACGCGCACCAGCGGGGTCAGCCGCAGCGCCCGGGCCTTCTCGGTGGTGGTGACGAGCAGGGCGGCTGCGCCGTCGGAGATCTGGCTGGCGTTGCCCGCACTGATGACGCCGTCGTCCTTGAAAGGCGTCTTCAGGCCGGCGAGCTTCTCCAGCGTCCCGCCGGGGCGGATCCCCTCGTCAGCGCTGACCACCGTGCCGTCGGGCGTGGTCACCGGTGCGATCTCCTCGTCGAAGGCGCCGTCAACCTGCGCCTTGGCGGCCTTCTCGTGCGAGCCGAGGGAGAACTCGTCGAGCCGGCCGCGGGAGAGGTTCCATCGCTCGGCGATCATCTCGGCGCCGACGCCCTGGTTCGGGAAGACACCGGCGTAGCGCTCGAGGAACTTCGGTCCGAGCGGGCGGCCGGCCGATCCGTCGCCGATCGCCGAACCCATGGGCACCCGGCTCATCGACTCGACGCCCCCCGCTACGACTACGTCGGCCTGCCCGCTGATCACGGCTGCGGCGGCGAAGGCGACCGCCTGCTGGGACGACCCGCACTGGCGGTCGATGGTCGTCCCCGGCACCGTCTCCGGCCACCCGGCAGCCAGCGGCGCGTTGCGGCCGATGTTGAAGGTCTGCTCCCCGACCTGGCTGACGCAGCCCCAGAAGACGTCGTCCACGGCGGCGGGGTCCAGGCCGGAGCGCTCGGCCAGGGCGCTCAGGACGTGCGCGGACAGGTCGACCGCGTGCACGCCGGACAGCCCTCCCCCGCGCTTGCCGACCGGCGTGCGCACGGCGGCACAGATGACGGCATCTCGCATGGACCCACTCCTCGTCGACCGCGGTGCGCGGCGGCTGCGACGCACACACCCTGGGCGAATCGTAGGACGTCCTCGCACTCTCCCGGCCGCACTGCGAAGCTGCGCGCGTGCAGTGGTCACCGCGAGGCGGGGAGACGGCGGCGCTCGGGGTGGTCGCGGTCGGGCTGGCGCTCGCAGTGCTCCTGCTCGACGCGCCGGGGCGGGTCCTGGTCGGCATGGCGGCGCTCGTGCTGCTCGTGGTGGTCGCCCACGACCTCCGGGCCCGTCCGCGGCTCAGCGCCGGCCCCCACGGGGTCGACGTCCGCACCTGGACCGGCTCCAGGCATCTCCCGTGGCCGCTGCTGCGCGTGCGCGTACGAGTGACCCGGCGGCTGGGAGTGCGCACCCGCACCCTGGAGCTCGACACCGCTGCCGGCTCGGACGACGACGGCGTCCTGGTGGTGCTCGGGCGCCGTGACCTCGGTGCGGACCCGGAGGTGGTGGCCCTGGCGCTGCGGGAACTGGACCCGCGGGTCTAGATCCCGAGGACGGCGACGGTCGAGACGCCCAGAGCGAGCACGAGCAGCACGGTGGCGACCGCCACGAGCCCGGCGACCTGGGCGGCCGTCCGGCGCCGGGTGAGCACCAGCACCGCGGCCGTGAGGGCACCGGCCACGAGCCCGCCGAGGTGCCCGAGCAGGGAGATCCCGGGCAGGAAGCTGATGAAGACGTTGATGACCAGGAGGGTGAGCAGCCCGCGCAGGTCCTGCCGGCGGGCCAGCATGAGGACCCCGAGGCCGCCCATCAGTCCGTACACCGCCGTCGAGGCCCCCGCCACGGGGGTGGCAGGGTCGCCGAACAGCTGGATGGCGGTGGCCCCGCCGAGAGCGGACAGCAGGTAGAGCGCGAGGAAGCGGACCCGCCCGAGCTGCCGTTCCAGTTCGGAGCCGAACACGAGCAGCGCGAGCATGTTCATGGCGAGGTGTACGGGCCCGATGTGCAGGAATGCCGCGGTCAGCAACCGGTACCACTCGCCGAGCCCGACCAGGAAGGGCCGCTGGTACAGGGCCGAGAAGACCGGCGCCAGGTAGTTGCTCATCGGCGGGTAGCCGGCGAGAGCCGCCGAGACGGCGGTGACGACGAACATCGCGACATTGGCCGCGATCAAGGTCAGGGTGACCGCACCCCACCGGCGCCCCGCCGCCTTCAGACCGCTGCCTCGCCGCGGGGCGCGGACCGAGGCCCGTCCTTCCCGGACGCACTCCGGGCACTGGAAGCCCACCGACGCAGGCGTCATGCACTCCGGGCAGATCGGCCGGCTGCAGCGGGTGCAGGAGACGCCGGTGGGCCGGTCGGGGTGCCGGTAGCAGCTGGTGGTGGGGGGCGCCGGCTGGTGCTCGGTCAGCTGCGCTGCACCTCGATGGACTCGATCACGACGTCCTCCACCGGGCGGTCGCCGCGGCCGGTACGGACCTTGGCGATGCGGTCCACGACGTCCCGGCCGGCCTGATCGGCCACCTCGCCGAAGATGGTGTGCTTGCGGTTGAGGTGCGGGGTGTTGGCCACGGTGATGAAGAACTGCGAGCCGTTGGTGCCCGGACCGGCGTTCGCCATGGCCAGCAGATAGGGCTTGGAGAAGGCGAGATCGGGGTGGAACTCGTCGCCGAACTGGTAGCCGGGGCCACCGATGCCCTGGCCGAGCGGGTCCCCGCCCTGGATCATGAAGCCGTCGATGATGCGGTGGAAGACGGTGCCGTCGTAGAGGCGGTCGGTGGTCTTCTGCCGGGTCGCCGGGTGGGTCCACTCGCGGCGGCCCTCGGCGAGGTCGGCGAAGTTGGCCACGGTCTTGGGGGCGTGGTCCGGGAACAGGTCCACGGTGATGTCGCCGTGATTGGTGTGCAGGACGGCGCGCCGCGCGGGCGAGTTGGATTCGGTCACGACGTCCACTCTCCCATCGATCCCTGGCCCTCGTGCGGGCCGGGGCCCGGCATCAGGGCAGCGTGCCTCCGTAAGCGACGACGGCGAGCAGCCGGTTCGGCGAGCTCGATCCCTTCGAGCTCACGACCTTCTTCGTCGAGGCCCGGACGAGCTCGGTGGCCACAGCCGACGGCGACAGGGTGGGCCGTTGCTCGAGCAGGACGGCCGCGGCCCCGGCGACGTGCGGCGACGCCATCGAGGTGCCTGAGATAGTGCTCGTCGCTGCCGTGCTTCCGGGCGCCGACCAGGCGGAGGTGATTGCAACCCCGGGTGCAAAGAGGTCCAGGCAGGAGCCGTAGTTGGAGAAGGAGGCGCGCCGGTCGGTGCTGTCCGTGGCTCCTGTGGTGAGCGCGCCGCTCACTCGCGCCGGGGAGGTGTTGCAGGCGTCGATGTTGCTGTTGCCGGCGGCCACCGCCACCGTCACGCCGTCACTGATGACCTTGCCGACGGCGGAGTCCAGGGTGCTGTTGCGGCCGCCGCCCAGGCTGAGGTTCGCCACGGCCGGCCCGCTCACATGGTCCTTGACGATCCAGTCGAGCCCGGCGATGACGCCGGACAAACTGCCCGAGCCCGCGCAGTCCAGAACACGGACCGGGACGACCGTCGCGCCCTTAGCGGCGCCGTACAGGTTGCCGGCGACGGTGCCCGCGACGTGGGTGCCGTGCCCGTTGCAGTCGGTCCACCCGTTCCCGGGCGCACCGAACACGTCGTAACCGTCGGCGCGCTGGTCGAACTCGTCGTGGACTGCCACACCACTATCAACGACGTACGCGCGGACGCCGGAACCGGTGGCGGGGTAGTTGTATGTCCGGTTGAGGGTGCGGGTGCGCTGGTCGATGCGGTCCAGCCCCCAGGTGGCCGAGGTCTGGCTGGCCGCGGTCCGCACGGGCCCGTCGGCCTCCACCGTCACGACGCGAGGGTTCCTCTGCAGCGCGGCCACCGCCGAAGTGGGCAGCGTGGCGGCGAAACCGCGGAAGACGTCGCGGTAGACGTGCGCGACCGATCCGCCGCTGCCGGCGGCGCGACGGGCCTCCGCGGCGGCGTCCGAACCAGGGGCCAGGGTGACGATCACCGCGACGCGCTCTGGAGGCGCCGCGGCGGCCGGGGCGGTCAGTGCGGTGCCGCCTACGGCCAAGAAGGCTCCCAGGACCGCTGCACCGGCACGCCGGAAGAACGGGGTGGACATGACCGGTCCGACTCGCCGCATGCTTCGTCCTGCTCTGCTCGTGTCGCCCCCGAAGCCGCGACGATCGACCCTGCGGAAAGGATGCATGAGCAGCAGGGGTCGCGGAAGGGCCAGGCGTCGATCCGGGAGTGGCACCGATCACATCTGAGGACGCACCACCGCCGGAGTACCGCGGGGACGACCCACGGTGTCACCGGTAACGCGTCAGCTGTCCCCTGTCTCAGCGGGGAGTACAGGCGGCGGAGAGGTCCCCGTGGTAGGCGAGGACCAGTGGGGCGCCGGTGCAGACGATGCTGCGGCCCGGCTCGCCCTCCACCGCGCCTGCACCGACGCCGCTCCCCGGCCAGGTGGCGCCGAGGAGGGACTCGACGAACCCGGGCGCCACCATCCGGTCCACGCGGGCGTCGTCGGGGTCGACGCCGTTCATCTCGGCGGCGTACCGGTAGGCCTCCTCGCGGCCGAGGACCCGGTCGACCAGGCCGCGGTCGACGGCGGTGTAGCCATCGAAGACAAAGGCGCCGAGCTGTTCGACGATCACCTGCGGTGAGATGCCGCGCGCCTGGGACACCCACGCGACGAACGCCTCATACTCCCTGTCCAGGCCGGCGCCGATGACCGCCCGCTCCTCCGCGGTCATGTCGCGGTAGGGGTTGCCGAAGTCCTTGCCGCGACCCCGGGTCAGGTACTCCTCGGTGACGCCGCCCTCGGTGGTCACGCCCGGCTCCAGTAGCGAGCCCGGGATGCCGGTGACGTCGCGGAAACGCTGGAACGGGCCCATGACCACGCCGATGCTGCCGACGAGGCTGCCGTGGTCGGCCACGATCTGATCTGCCCCCGCCATGGCGTACACCCCGCCCGAGGCCGATATGCCCTGCACGTGGGCCATCACCTGGTTGCCGGTCCGCTTCTGGTAGCGCTCCACGGCGTCGGCGATGGCGCGCGAGCCGTAGATCGTGCCCCCTGGCGTGTTCAGCTCCAGAATCAGCCCGTCGGCGTCCTCGCTCTGCAGGGCGTCGATGGTGTGGGCGACGTCGTAGCCGTAGGTGGCACCGCCGAAGGTGACGCCGTCGCCCTCGCCGCCCAGGATCACCCCGGTCACCGGGACAGCAATCAGCCGCGCCGAGGCGTCTGGCGCACCCCACACGGTCTCCGTCGGGGGCTCCATGGAAGAGCTGTCGCCTTCTCCTGAAGCCAGCCCGGCCAGGGCCAGCACCATGAGGACCGTCAGGCCCATGGCGGTCGCGGCCATCACCACCCCGGCACCGAGGGTCGCCCCCAGCCCGAGGGCGAAGCCGCGCCGGAAGTAGCCGGGCCGCGGCATCCCAGGTGCCTGCGCCGGCTGCCACGTCGGGAGTGGCGGGCCGGGCAGCGCCGGCGGCGGACCGGACGGCACCGGCGGCGGACCGGACGGCACCGGCGGCGGGCCGGGCGGCGCTGGCTGCGGCCCGGGCAACGGCGCATCGGGTGCTGGCGGCTGCGTGCTCACGTCGGGCCCTCCGGGTTCTCAGTACAGCGAGGCGGTGACACTAGTCAGCAACACGGGCCACGGACG
>JALYMS010000132.1 GCA_030773535.1 Actinomycetota bacterium
ACGACTCGCCGAGCTGGGTCACCGTGCTCCCGGTCTCCGCGGCCACCCGCACCGCCTCGCCGGCCATGCGCGCCGCCTCGTTGGCGTTGGTCGCGATCTCCCGGATGCTGGCGCCCATCTCCTCGGCACCGGCCGCCACGGTCTGCACGTCGCGGGACACCTGTTCGGCCGCGGCAGAGACTTGCTGCGTCTGCACCGAGGTCTGCGTCGCCGAACCCACCATCCGGCCCGAGACCCCCGACATGCCGGCCGAGACCTCGGTGAGCCGCGCGGACGCCTGGCTGATCCCGGCGACGGTGTCGGCCACCTTGAGCACGAAGCGGTTGAAGGCAGCCCCGAGGCGGCCGATCTCGTCCTTGCGGGCCTCGTCGACCCGGGCGGTCAGGTCCCCGTCCCCGTCCGCGATCTCCTCCATCCGGAGGCGCAGCGCCTCGAGGGGTGCCACCACGCGCCGGGCCACGAACAGCGTGGCCACACCGGCCAGGGCCATGGTGACCATCGCCCCGACGAGGATCGTCGTGCGCAGGGAGTCCGCCCCGCCAGGATCGCGCTCTCGGGGATCTCGACGACGACCGTCCAGTTCTGCCCGTCGCCCACCCGGACGGGTGCTGCCACGAGCACGACCGGCCCGTCGGAGCCGTCGACGGTCCGCTGGGCCGCCTCGCCCGTGCTCACCGCCTCCGCGGCCACCTGAGCGGCCGGTCCCTCCGGCGCCTCCCCGGCCACGTCGGCGGATCGGTTGCTAGCGACCACCGTGCCGCCCTCGGAGACCAGGAGCGCGTAACCGACCTCGTAGGGACGGATCGCCGCAATCTGCTCCGAGACGGCCGAGAGGGGGACGTCGACGCCGGCGACGCCCACGACCTGGTCGCCGACGCGGATCGGGACCGCCAGCGACGTGATCAGGACGGACTTCCCGGCGACCTCGTAGCTGTACGGCTCGATCGCAACCGGCACGCCCTCGTCGCGCGGGAGGAGGTAGTAGTCGCCGGCTCCCGGAGTCTCGTAGTCCACGAGCGCCGTGACGGATGTCGCGGCGCCGTCCCTGAACCAGTACGAGATGTAGCGGCCCGTCGCGTCGCTCGTCGGGTCGGTCACGTGAGTGGCGTCCCGGCCGTCGAAGGCGTTGGGCTCGAAGGCGGCCCACACGCCGAGCAGGCTGGGATCGGCCGCGAGCAGCGTTCGGCCTGCACCGCGTCGGCGACCACCCGGTCACCCTTCCGGCCGGCGGCGAGGACGGAGAGGGTGCTGCCGAGGTCGTGGGCGGTCTGCAGCTGTCGCGAGACGCCGACCTCCACCCGCTCGGCCTCCGACTCGGCCAGGCTGCCGGCGTACCGGAGACCGTCCTCCCGGGCCTGGCCGGCCGCGACGGTGCTGATGACGACGGCGAGGGCAGCAAGTGCCAGCGCCAGGACGACGGTGGTGCTGACCACGAGACGGGTCTTAACGTTCACGGGGGCTCCGGGAGGACGGTGCACGCGCTCGCTCGGCACGTGACTACGCCCCTACATCGGCCGTGACCCAGCTCACTCCAATCGACCCGCTCGGGCGTTCTGGGTCTCCGGCGGGAGCCGGAGCCGGCGTCAGGCGCCGGCGATGAAACCGACCCGGCGCTGATCGGCCTGCGCGATCTCGACGTAGGCGATCCGGTCGACGGGGACGACGACGCGACGACCCCGCTCGTCGACGAGGGTCAGCAGGCCGTCCTTGGTCGAGCCGGACATGGCCGCTGCCACGTCCGCCTGGATCTCGTCGGGGCTTCTGGGGCTGTCGATGACCAGCTCCCGGGGGGAGTGCTGGACGCCGATCTTGACTTCCACGTGGGCGATGCCTCCTCGGTTCGCGCGACTGTCCCCACGCTAGCCCAGCCGGGGGACGGAGGCCGTGCCCCGCGGGTGCGCCGACAGCGAACGAGGCCCGCGCGGCTCAGCGCGGCAGGGAGGCTCCGTCGATCCGCGGAAAGCCGGAGATGCCGCGCCAGGCCAGTGCCGACATGAGCCCCACCGCCTCGTCGCGGGAGACCGTGCCCTTGCGGGGCAGCCACCAGCGGGCGCTGGTCTCGGCCAGCCCCGTCAACCCGGCCGCGATCAGGAGCGCGCGCTCGGGGTCGGCCCCGGTGTCGGCCGCGATGACCTCCGCGATGGCGTCAACGCACACCCCCGTGCCCCGGTCGACGATGGCCCGGACGTCCGCGTCGTTGCGGAGGTCGGACTCGAAGACCAGGCGGAACGCCTCGCCCTCGGCGTCGACGAAGTCGAAGTAGGCGCCCACGGCGGCGTCCACACGCTCCCGGTTGTCGTCCGTGGCCCCCATCGCCTCGCCGACCCGCTCGGCCAGCTCGGACACGTGCTCCTCGAGCAGCGCCAGGTACAGCTCCCGCTTGCCCGGGAAGTGCTGGTAGAGCACGGGCTTGCTGACCCCCGCGCGGTCGGCGATGTCGTCCATCGCGGCTGCGTGGAAGCCCTGGGCCACGAAGACGTCCTGGGCCGCTCGCAGCAGCTGGAGCCGCCGTGCACCCCGCGGCAGTCGCGACGTGCGCCGGTTCGGGACGCCGGCGGAGGACGGGGGCTGCATGGCAGCCCTTATGTTACCGGCGGGTTGGACCGCTGCATGCCGTGCCCGACCAGTGGATTACCGTCGAGGGGATGCCCGCCGTCCCGCTGTCCACCACGCCGCTGCCCGACGTGGCGCCGGTCCTGCCCCCGTGGCCGGGGGAGGCGCTCCCGGTGTGCGGGGGCGAGGTGTTCGTCCGGCATACGCCGTGGACCGGTCCGGTGGGCATGCCGGACCGCCGGGCTGGGGGTGGCGAGCCGCCGCGGGAACGGGCGGTGTACGTGCACGGGCTCGGTGGCGCCTCCACCAACTGGACGGACCTCGCGGCGCTGCTCGCCGTCCGGTTCGAGGGATGGTCGGTGGATCTGCCCGGCTTCGGCCGATCCCGGCCGCCGCTGCGCGGGCGGTACACGATCGGCGGTCACGTGGCCGCGGTCATCGACGTCCTCGAGGACGTCGTGCGACGGCCCGGCGCGGCCGCCGGCCGACCCGTCCACCTGCTCGGGAACTCCCTCGGCGGGCTGGTCAGCCTGCTGGTGGCCTCGCGCCGCCCCGACCTCGTCGCCTCGCTGACCCTCATCTCCCCGGCGATGCCGGTCTACCGAGTGCCTGCTGCCTTCAGCCGGGCACTGGTGCTCCTCCTGCTGCCCGGCGTCCCGTCGCTGGCCGAACGGCGCATGGCCGGGATCGGGCCGGAGGACCACGTGCGGGCGATCGTCCGGATGTGCTTCGGCAACCCCTCACGGGTTCCTCGCGAGCGGATCGAGCAGGCGGTCCGGGAGATGCGCGAACGGGCGGAGCAGCCGTGGGCCGACCGTGCGCTGACCCGGAGCATGCGCGGGCTGATCACCTCCTACCTGCGGGTGGGCAGGACCAACGCATGGCGCGCCGCGCGAGCCGTGCGGACACCGACCCTCGTGGTGTGGGGCAGCCGAGATCGGCTGGTGGACCCGGCTCTGGCTCCGCGGCTCGCCGCCGCCGTCCCCGACAGCTGGCTGCTGATCCTCGAGGGCGTCGGCCACCTCGCCATGCTCGAGGCGGCGGAGCCCACGGCGCGGGCCGTCCTCGGCATGGTGGAGACGTCGGAGTCGCGATCGTCGAGCCCGCGGCACGATGCCGTGGCCGGGGCCGCGACCCAGGGGCGGCGCTGACCCGGCAACGTGCCGTGCGTGCCGCCTGCGCTCGACACGCCACTGAGCGTGGGATCCTGGGCAGTGGACGGCGGAAGACGGACGAGGAGCAGGTGTGCGGCCTTTGGAGGACACCCCTCTGACGGCCCTGGCCTGCGCTCCACCGCCGTCCGTACCGCCCCTCGCCCCGGTCCGCTCGTCGCTCGGACCGACGTGACCGAGGCGCCCCGGGCGCGGAGACCCGCCCAGCCGCCTCCCGGCCGGATCCGGCGCTTCGTCCTGCGCTACGGCTGGCGCGCCTACGCGGTGCCGCTGCTCACCATCGCAACCATCGCCGCGCTGCTGGACCTCGCCTTCACGTCCCCCGTGGCGGAGCAGGCGACGAACGCCGCCGGGACGTCGGAGAAGGCGCCGGTATCCCCGGAGCCATCCGCCGAGGTACCCGCGACCGTGCCGCCGACGGCCTTCGACGTCGACCTCCCGCCCAGCGAGCCGCCCCCGCCGGCCCTCGGCGCGGAGTCCTACGTCGAGCAGGGTGCGGGGACGGCCTCCGTCGTCGACGGCTCCTCATCGGTCTACGGCAGCGGCCCGCTGAAGCGGTTCGTCGTCGAGGTCGAGGATGGCATCGGGATCGACGGGCCCGCCTTCGCCGCGGCCGTCGAGACGACGCTCGGCGACCCCGCCTCGTGGGGCAGCGGCGGCCGCATGTCGTTCCAGCGGGTCGGCGCGGCCGAGGCGGCAACGTCCCAGTACGAGTTCAAGGTCACCCTGGTCAGTCCAGGCAGCATGGAGCGCTACTGCCCAGGGGTCGGCACGGGCGGGTACACCTCCTGCCGCTACGGCGAGCGCGCCGTCATCAACCTCGCCCGCTGGGCCACCGCCGTCCCGCACTACGACGGCGACATCGAGACCTACCGCCACTACGTCGTCAACCACGAGGTGGGGCACGCTTTGGGCAACGGCCACGTCGACTGTCCCGGTCCGGGGCAGGTGGCCCCGGTCATGTCCCAACAGACCCTCGGGCTGGACGGCTGCGTCAAGAACGCCTGGCCCTACCCCTGAGCCCGGTCAGACCAGGGGTGCCGAGCGCCGGGAGTGGTGCCCTTCGACCGCTGGTCGAGACCTGCGCAACCCCGCGTTCGGAACTGGGACGAACCGGGGGAATCGGGTCGCGTGACACGCTGTTGTCCCGACGAACTCCGGCCCGTGCGGCCGCTGTCCGCGAACATCGAGGAGCAATCGTGACCCTGCCACCACTGGTGGAGCCCGCCGCCGACCTGTCCATCGACGAGGTGCGCCGGTACAGCCGCCACCTGATCATTCCCGACGTCGGGATGGACGGGCAGAAGCGGCTGAAGAACGCCAAGGTGCTCGCCGTCGGAGCCGGGGGGCTCGGCTCCCCGGTGCTCATGTACCTGGCCGCGGCCGGGGTGGGCACGCTCGGGATCGTCGAGTTCGACACCGTCGACGAGTCCAACCTGCAGCGCCAGATCATCCACGGTCAGTCCGACGTCGGCCGGTCCAAGGCCGAGAGCGCCCGGGATTCCATCAAGGAGATCAACCCGCTGATCGACGTCCGGCTGCACGAGACGCGCCTGGACAGCGAGAACGTGCTGGAGATCTTCGCCGACTACGACCTGATCGTGGACGGTACGGACAACTTCGCCACGCGCTACCTGGTCAACGACGCGTGCGTGCTGCTGAACAAGCCCTACGTGTGGGGCTCGATCTACCGGTTCGACGGCCAGGTGTCGGTCTTCTGGAACGAGCACGGGCCGAACTACCGCGACCTGTACCCGGTGCCGCCGCCGCCCGGCATGGTCCCCTCGTGCGCCGAGGGTGGCGTGCTAGGCGTCCTGTGCGCGACCATCGGCGCCATCCAGGCCACCGAGGCGGTCAAGCTGATCACCGGCATCGGCGACACGCTGCTCGGCCGGCTGATGGTCTACGACGCCCTGGAGATGACCTTCCGCACGATCAAGGTGCGCAAGGACCCCGAGGGTGAGCCGATCGAGGAGCTCATCGACTACGAGGCCTTCTGCGGCGTCGTGTCGGTCGAGGCCCAGGAGGCGGCCGCCGGCGCGACGATCACCGTCGACGAGCTCAAGGACATGATGGACGCCGGCAAGGACTTCGAGCTCATCGACGTCCGTGAGCCCAACGAGTACGAGATCGTGTCCATCCCCGGCGCGAAGCTCATCCCCAAGGACGAGATCCTGTCCGGCCGGGCACTGGCGCAGCTGCCGCAGGACAAGCCGATCGTGCTGCACTGCAAGACCGGCGTCCGCTCAGCGGAGGCGCTGGCGGCGGTCAAGAACGCCGGATTCCGGGACGCCGTGCACGTGCAGGGCGGCGTGACGGCGTGGGCCACGCGGATCGACAAGGCGCTGCCGACCTACTGACAGAGCGCTGCCGACCTACTGACCGAGCCCTCCCGACGTACTGACGGAGCGCTCCGACTGCTGACCTGCGGCGTCTCATCGAGGGCCCGGTCCGGCTCCCTTCCCGGGGAGCGGGCCGGGCCTTCAGCATGTCTACTGGCGCCATGGCCGACTTCTCACCGGAGGAGCTCCTGGAGCTCTTCCAGCGTGCGCAGAACCAGTTCACCGACCGGGTCGACGCGGTCGCGCCGGACCAGTGGGAGGACCCCGCGCTGCCCGACTGGACCGTCGCGGACCTCGTCGCGCACCTGGTGACCGAGCAGCTCTGGGTCCCGCCCCTGCTCGCGGGCGAGCCGTTCGCGGAGGGGCGGTTCCCCGAGGACACCAGCGACCTGCTGGGGACCGACCCGTTCACCGGCTGGGAGTCCGCCGCCGACGACGCGCTGTCCGCGTTCGCCGAGGACGACGCCCTCATCCGGACCGTGCACCTCTCCCGGGGCCCCACCCCGGCGACCCAGTACATCCTGGAGATGGCCGCCGACCTGACGGTGCACGCCTGGGAC
>JALYMS010000133.1 GCA_030773535.1 Actinomycetota bacterium
AGGTCGAAGTCGGCTCCGCGCGCCCGCTGCGCCGCCGCGCGGCCCGCCAGCCACGCCCGCTCCCCCAGCTTGTAGCTGATCGCCTGCCCCGGGATGCCGAGGTACCGCACCAGCTCGCTGTCGAGGAAGGCCGGGTCCGCGCCGGAGTGCTCGCCGAGGAAGGCGCGCGCCAGCTCGGGGGTCCAGGGCCGCCCGCGGGAATCGGCGAGGACCCCTCCGGCGTCGTCCGGGACGGGCAGGCGCAGGTGCATGCCGATGTCGATGACGACGCGGACGGCCCGCAGCTGCTGGGCGTCGAGGTAGCCGAGCCGCTCGGCCGGGTCGGCGAAGTAGCCCAACTCGTCCATGAGCCGCTCCGCGTACAGCGCCCAGCCCTCGACGTTGGCGCCGACGGAACCCAGCGAGGTCTGGTACGTCGACAGCTCCCGGGAGAGGTAGGCCCACTGGGCCAGCTGGAGGTGATGGCCGGGGACGCCCTCGTGGTACCAGATCGAGACGAGGTCCCACAGCGGGAACCGGGTCCGGCCCTGCGTGGGCAGCCAGGTGCGGCCCGGCCGGGAGAAGTCCTGTGCCGGCCGCGTGTAGTACGGGGCGGCGGCGCTCCCGGGAGGAGCGATCATGGCCTCGACGCGGCGCACCGGATCGGCCAGGTCGAAGTGCACGCCGTCCAGTGCGGCGATGGCGTCGTCCATCATCTCCTGGAGCCGCGCGCGGATGGCCTCCACGCCTTCGACGGCCGGCCCGTGCTCGTCGGCCCAGCGCATCGCCTCCATCGGAGTCGCGCCCGGAAGGAGCCGCTCAGCTTCGATCCGCTGCTCGGCGAGGATCCGCCGGTGCTCGGCCCAACCCCAGGCGTACGCCTCCTCCAGGCCATCCCCTCCGGAAGCAGGGCCGACGGCCAGGTCCGAGCCGGTCCAGCGGCGGACGGCGAGGGCGTACCGCTCGCGGCCCACGGCGTCCGGGGTCCCCGCGGCCTGCGGGGCGTACTCGTCCCGCAGGTGGTCGCGCACCTCGGCCACCGCCTCGTCCGCGGCCCGGGCGGCGGCGTCCAGGTCGGCCCGGAGGACGCTGGGACCGGCGGCGGCGAAGCCGGCGAACCACGGCCCGGCCAGCCACTCGTCGAGCTGACCCACCAGCGTGGCGACCTGGCGGGGAGCCGCGAACAGCCCTCGCCGCGCGCCCTCGTCCAAGGTCGCCCGGTAGCCCCGGTACGCCTCGGGCACTCGCGCCAGCCGGCGCGCGAGGACCGACCAGTCCTCCTCGGTCGCCGCCGGCATCATGAGGAAGACCTGGCGCACCTGGTGCAGCGGGCTGAACAGGTTGTTGATCGACCGGTACTCCTCCCCCGCCTCGTGCAGGGCGAGCTGGGCCCCGAGCCGCTCGCGGAGCAGCCGCGCGCAGCGCCGCTCCACCGCGTCGTCGGCCAGCGACGGGTCGGCGGCCAGCACCCGGTCGAGCTCGGCCAGGGTCGAGCGGACCAGGGCCTCGTCAGCCGCCAGCCCGGCCGGGCCGAGGTCGGGCAGTCGGTCGTCGCCGGGCCGCGTGCCGAGGGAGGTGGCCACGATGGGGTCGAGGTCGCACACGGCGTCGACGTAGGCGTCGGCCACCTGCCGGGGGGTCCTCATCGGATCCGTTCGAGCCGGGCCGACATCCAGGGGCGCGGCAGCTCGTCGGGGCCCGCGCGGTCGATGGCGTACATGAGCGCGCCCTCCACGATCCCGTAGAGCCGGACGGCCCGGGTGACGTCGGGGGCGTCGGGCGTGCGGGCGAGCACGTCGGTGGAGAGCTCCCAGCTGGTCGTCGTCCGGGCCCGTCCGACGTACAGCTCGACCAGTCCCTCCGGGCCGGCGACGAGCAGCTCGACGTCGTCCCGGCCTCGGGGGCGCCAGAAGCCGGACTCGCGTACCCCTGCCCCGACGATCGCGCCGGCGTCGGTGAGCTCCCAGGTGCGCGACTCGTAGGCGAGGAAACCACGGCCGTCGTGGCTGAACCGGATCCACTGCCCGAACCGGTGGTCGCCGGCGGCTCCGGCGGCCTGCCCCTCCCCGTGCCACTCCCCGAGCAAAGGCAGCACGGAGAGCAGCTCCTCGGAGACCTCCGGGCCCGAGTGGACGTCGGCGGTGTCCGGCACGGGCAGCTCGGTCGGCCCGGTCATCGCCGGGTGCCCTTCGGCCGGCGGACGAGCCGGAGCGCGCCGTAGGCGCAGCCGAGCGCCCCCAGCGACGTGAGGGCGACCAGTGTCCACGCGGAGACCATGCCGCCCACGGTAATGACGTTGCAGCACGGACCGCACGCGGTGCCGGCGCGCCAGGGTGGGCCGTCGGCCGGGGCTGGATCGTGAGGAAGAATGGTCGTGCCAATCCGTTCCCGTTCGGGCGCGCGAGATCCGAGGAGGACGTCAGGTGCCGGTGCGATCGACGGAGGCCAGGCTCTCGCGCGCCCTCGCGCGCTACGAATGGGTCCTCGCGCACGTCGCCAACGGCATCTACGGGCTCGACGCCGAGGGGCGGGTGGAGTTCGTCAATCCGGCCGCGGCCCGCATCACCGGCTATGCCGAGGCCGAACAGCTGGGCAAGGACCAGCACCAGCTGCTCCACGGCCGCCGGCCGGACGGCACCGCCTACCCGAGGGCCGACTGCCCGGTGTGGAAGGCGCTGCGGACCGGCCGCACCGTGGTCGCGGAGGACGAGCTGTTCTGGCGCAGCGACGGCACCGGTGTGCCGATCGACCTGGTCGCGGTCCCCGCGGTCGAGGACGGCGAGGTGACCGGCGTGATCGTGTCCTTCCGCGACCTGACCGAGCGGCGAGCGGCGGAGCAGCAGGCTGCCGAGCTCGGCCGGGTCTCGAGGGCGGCGGCCGCGCAGCGCGAGCTGTCCGACCGGCTGCAGCAGGCCCTGCTCACCCCGCCGCCGGAGCCCGACCACCTGCACGTCGCGGTGCGTTACCAGCCGGCCGAGCACGACGCCCAGGTCGGCGGCGACTGGTACGACGCCTTCCTGCAGCCCGACGGCGCCACGATGCTCGTCATCGGCGACGTCGTGGGTCACGGCAGTGACGCCGCCGCCGCGATGGGGCAGCTGCGTGGTCTCCTGCGGGCGCTGGCCTACGACAACGACGAGTCGCCGGCGGCCACGTTGACCCGCGTCGACCGGTCCGCCCAGGGGCTCGCCGTCTCGACCCTGGCGACGGCGATCCTGGCGCGCGTCGAGCGGCATCCCGATCTGCCGGTGGCGGGGCAACGGGTCCTCCGCTGGAGCAACGCCGGGCACATCCCGCCGGTCCTGCTGACGGCGGACGGGACCACCACCCTGCTCGAGGCACGTCCGGACCTGATGCTCGGCGTGGACATCGGCGCCCGCCGCGACGACCACGTCGCCGACCTGCCCGACGGCTCGACGCTGCTCCTGGTCACCGACGGGCTCGTGGAGCGACGCGGCTCGGACCTCGACGAGGGGCTGGACCGCCTCCGGGAGGCCCTGCGGGACCTCGCCGAGCGGCCACTGGAGGAACTGCTCGACACGGTGCTCACCCGGCTGGTGCCCCGTCGGGGCGAGGACGACGTCGCGATCGTCGCGGTGCGCGCCTATCCCGAGGACCGTCCCCGGCCCACCGAGGCGGGCCCGAACCGGCTGCCACCGGGCGTCGACTGAGCCGGGATCGGCCGGCCGGCGAACGACACCGCCCGCCCCGGCGGGCCGGGACGGGCGGCATCAGTGCTCGGGAGATCAGTCGACCGCGACGGTGGTCTCGTTCAGGCCGACCTCGGCGCTCAGGATCCGCTCGCCCTTGCCGACGGGAGCCAGGGCGCGCACCTTCCACTCGCCGGGGGCGGCGAAGAACCGGAACTCACCCTCGGGACTCGCGACGACCTCCGCGGTGAACTCGTCGGTGTCGTTCAGCAGCCGGACGTAGGCACCGGGCACCGGTGCGCCGTCGTGCCACACCGAACCCTGGATCACCGTCTGCGTGGTGAGGTCGATGCCCGCCAGGGCACCGCCCTGCTGGGGTGCTCCGCACATGTCAGCTCACTTCTCGATCGGGACGCCGACGAGCGAGCCGTACTCGACCCAGCTGCCGTCGTAGTTCTTGACGTCGGACTTGCCCAGGAGCTCACGCAGCACGAACCAGGTGTGGCTCGACCGCTCGCCGATGCGGCAGTAGGCGATGGTCGCCTTGCCCTCGTCGTAGCCCTGCTCGTCGTAGAGCTTGGCCAGCTCCTCGTCGCTCTTGAACGTGCCGTCCTCGTTGGCCGCCTTGCTCCACGGGATGTTCTTGGCGGTGGGGACGTGCCCGCCCTTCTGCGCCATCTCCTGGGGCAGGTGGGCGGGGGCCAGGATCTTGCCGGAGAACTCGTCGGGTGAGCGGACGTCGATGATGTTCTTCGAGCCGATCGAGGCGACGACCTCGTCGCGGAACGCGCGGATCGAGAGGTCGGGGTCCTGGGCCTGGTACTGCGTCGCCGGACGCTGCACCGGGTCCTTCGACAGCGGACGGCCGTCGAGCTCCCACTTCTTGCGGCCACCGTCGATCAGCTTGACGTCGGAGTGGCCGTAGAGCTTGAAGTACCAGTAGGCGTAGGCGGCGAACCAGTTGTTGTTGCCGCCGTAGAGGATCACGGTGTCGTCGTTGCTGATGCCCCGAGAGGACAGCAGCGCCTCGAACCCGGCCTTGTCGACGAAGTCGCGGCGGAGCGGATCCTGGAGGTCCTTCTTCCAATCCAGCTTGACGGCCCCCTCGAGGTGGCCTCCGTCGTAGGCGCTGGTGTCCTCGTCGACCTCGACGAAGACGAGGCCGGGGGCGCCCAGATTCTCCTGGGCCCAGTCGGCGGAAACGAGCACGTCGGTGCGGCTCATGAATTCTCCTCGGTTGTGGAATTGCGGTGATCAGGTGCGGGCGGGCAGGACCCGCCGGACGGTCAGGTAGAGCTCGCAGCCCAGGCAGAAGCCGGTGGCGGCGTTGAGCAGTGCGGCGACGAGCGCGAGCCCGGTCGCGACCGCCCCGACGAGCGGCGAACCGAGCAGGTATCCCGCCGCTCCCACGACGGCGAAGCCCAGGCCCACGAGCTGGGCGAACCGGACCGGCGCCTCCGACTCACGCTCGCGGACCGGTCCCAGGCGAGGGGCGACGACCAGCCGGAACAGCACCCCGTAGGGGGCGTACCGGAGGCCGGCGAACGCGCCGACGGCGAAGACGGCGGCCTGGATGGCGACCAGCTCCCCGCTGGCGCTGAGCAGGGAGACGGCGAGAACGACGCTCGTGACCCACGCGGCGAAGCGGGGGCCGCGCACGTCGACCGAGCGGGACGGTGCTGTCATCAGGGGACCTTCGAACGGCGGGCAGGGCGCGTCTGGACGGGAGGGACCGTCCTCAGAAGGTCGGACACAGGCAGCTGCCGACGCGGCACAGGTCGACCGTGCGGCGCGAGGTCAGCAGGGTGCCCACCGGGCGAGAGTAGCCGATCATCCACGCGGCCCGACGTAGGAGTCGACGAGGGCGGTCAGCTCCGCCGGGCGCGGCGCGCCGCTGCTCCGACCGATCAGCCCGCCGTCTCGCCCCAGGTAGAAGAGCGTCGGGGTGCGCCGGACGTCGAGCTCGCGCACCTCCTCCAGGTGGCTCTCGGCGTCGACCTGGACGACGGCCAGGCCCGGCCGGGTGGCCTGCAGCTGCGCCAGTCGCGCTTTCGTGGTGCGGCACGGCCCGCAGAACGCGGTGGAGAACTGGACGACGGTGAGGTCGGCGTCCCCGGTGCGGATGCCGAGGCGCTCGAAGACCGGGGGCAGCGTCCTGACCGGCCCGGCCGTGACCGCGCCGTCACGGGTCCGGAGCCACCAGGCGGCCGCCACGGTCACCAGGAGCGCGGCGACCACCACGACGATCCCGATCTCGCTCACCTCGGGCCGAACGGGGACGGGCACACGGCTATTCCACCGCCCCCACCACGGTGTTCTCGGCCGCCAGGCGCAGCACGACACCGTCGGCGCCCGGGGTGACCCCTGTCAGCCGCAGCCCGAAGGGCAGCGCGGGCACCGGGTAGCGGAGGTCCAGCAGTGCGCCGGCCTGCTGCACGAGGAAGCCGGGCAGCTCCACGCCGGCCCCCTCGGCCGTGCCGACGTCGATGACCACCTCGTCGCCCTCCACGGTCACCCGACCCGCGGCGGTCAGGGGCACCTGGCGTCCCAGGAGTTCGACCGTGCGCGTGATGCGCAGCTGGTCGGCCTCGCGGCGGAGGATGGTGTCCGGACCGAGCTGCGTGGCGAGCAGCGCATAGCTCAGGGTCGCCGTCCCCTCGATCCGCTCCACCGGGATCTGCTGCACCGATCCGGACAGCACGCTGGACAGCGGCACCTGCACGCCGCGCAGGGACACGTCGGCGCGCGTGCCCTCCGGTTGCCCGAGCTGGTCGGCGGACAGGGAGATGCGGACGTCGTCGTAGCGGTCGGCCAGCGCCTGGGTGAGGAACGGGAAGCCGGCGATGTCCACGCCCGGCTGGCCCTGCAGGCCGCCCCGCGCCGCCAGCTCCCGCCCCACCGAGTCCTCGGCGATGCCGACGGCCACCCGGTCGGCTCCGAAGGCCAGTCCGAGGAGGAGGACCAGCACGGCTACGAGAGCTTTCACGCCCGGCCGGTCACAGGGCGGCGTGCAGGGCGAGGGCCACCGGTGCGCACGCCGCCAGCGGAACGACCGCCTGGAGGACCGCCGGCGCCCACGGCAGGCCGGCCGCCGCGCCCTCCGCGGTGACCTCGACGACGACGTAGCTCGCGGCGACCGCGGCCAGCCCGGCGACGAGGCCGAGCACCGCGCCGTAGGCGAGCGAGCCCGGGCCGCCCGGGGCGTCGCCC
>JALYMS010000134.1 GCA_030773535.1 Actinomycetota bacterium
GCCGCGGTCCAGGTGGTCCGCTCGACCGGCCACCGGGCATCGTCGGGGTAGACGAAGCCAGTCCAGTAGGAGCCGTCCTCGTGCCGCAGGTGCTGCATCGCGGCGACCTGCTCCAGCCCGGCGTCGATCCGCCCGGCGGCGGCGAGGGCGAGCGCGAGCTCGCAGGTCTCGGCCCCGGTCACCCAGGGCCGGTCGGCGACGCACCGGACGCCCAGACCCGGGACGACGAAGCGGTCCCAGTCGGCGGCCAGTCGCTCCTCGGCCTGGAGCCCGGTGACCGCGCCGGCGAGCACGGGGTAGTACCAGTCCATGGAGAACCGGGAGCGGTCGGCGAAGGCCTCGGGGCGGGTGCGTAGGGCGGTGCCCAGGTCGGTGACCGCCACCTCCCAGTCCGGCTGCGGCTCGCCGCGCAGCCCCGCGAGGGCGATCCCGCACCGGAGCGCCTGGAACAGGCTGGCGTTCCCGGTGAGCAGCGCGACGTCGTCCGCGGACCCGTCCGGCCGGAGCGCCCAGCCGACCGCGCCGCCGGACAGCTGCATCCGCGTCACGAGCTCGAGGCCGTTCCGGACCGCCGGCCACAGCTCTGCCACTAGGCTCTCGTCGCCGCTCGACAGCCAGCTGTGCCAGGTGCCGACGGCGAGGTAGCCGGCGTGGTTGCTCTCCGCCGCCGGCGCCGACTCGCCGCCGCCGCGGTACTCCGAGGCCCAAGAGCCGTCGGCCCGCTGCATGGAGGCCAGCCAGCGGTAGGCCGCGACGGCCCGCCGGTGCTCGCCGCCGACGTCGAGTGCCATCGCCGCCTCGACCGAGTCCCAGGGGTCCAGCTGGGCGCCGCGGGACCACGGCAGGGCACCGTCGCGTTCCTGCTGGGCGGCGATCCAGTCGACGGTACGGCGCAGCTGGTCGCCGGTGAGCGTGCCGGGCAGCTCGGGAAGGGTGGCCCGGCTGCTCCGGTCAGCCCGCCGCAGCGGTCCGCTCCCAGGCCGCAGGGGCAGCGCCGCCGGCAGCCGGGAGCTGTCCCTGCTCGGTCCCCGGCTTGTCGGCGTACAGGACGACGCTCTTGCCGAAGAGGGGATCGAGGAGCCGCTCCGTGGTCCGGGTGAGCCACGGCCGCTTCGAGAGGTCCCAGACGAGCAGTCGGTGGTAGGCGCGGACGGCGGCGGAGTCGCGCTGCACGCCCACCGCGCACTTGAGCCACCAGTACGGCGCGTGCAGTGCGTGCGCGTGGTGGCTCGCCCCGGGAACGAGCCCAGCGGCGGCGAGCCTGGCTCGCAGGACGCCGGCCCGGTAGATGCGGATGTGGCCACCTTCGTTGGCGTGGTAGTCGTCGGACAGCGCCCAGCAGATCCGCTCGGGCCCGTAGCGCGGCACGGTCACGGCCACCCGCCCGCCCGGCTTGAGCACCCGCGCGATCTCGGCCAGCGCGGTGCCGTCGTCGGGGATGTGCTCGAGCACCTCCGAGGCGATCACCCGGTCGACGCTGGCGTCCGGCACGGGCAACGCGCGCAGATCACCCCGCACCACCTCGGCCCGTGCCACCGTGCCGTCGGCCGCTCGCCCGGCCTCCCCGGCCTGGGCGATCGCGCCCAGGCATCGCTTCGTCGTCTCGACCTCGGACGCGCCCCAGTCGACGGCGATGACCGAGGCGCCGCGGCGGAAGGCCTCGAAGGCGTGCCGTCCCTCGCCGCAGCCGAGGTCGAGCAGCGTCATGCCGGCCCGCAGCCCGAGGCGGTCGTAGTCGACGGTCAACAAGGGCGCCCCCTCCGCTCCAGTACCCCGGCGTACCAGGCGGCGGTGTGCTCCGCCGTCCCCCGCCAGGTGTACCGCTGCAGGACGCGGCGCCGTCCGGCCTGTCCGAGCCGCCGGCCCAGGGCGGGGGAGTCCAGCACCCGCCGCAGCGCGTCGGTCAGCTCGTCGACGTCCCCGGCCCGGACCCGCAGCCCCGCCTCCTCGCCGACCACCTCCGGCAACGCTCCGGCATCGGTGGTGACCAGCGGGGTCGCGCAGGCCATGGCCTCGACGGCGGGGAGTGAGAAGCCCTCGTACATCGAGGGGATGGCCACGACGGTGGCCCGTTGCAGCAGGTCGACCAGTTCGGTCTCGGGCACCGGTCCGGTGAAGCGCACCGCGTCGCGCAACGACAGCCGGTCCAGGGCGGCCTCCGCCGGCCCACCGGGCCGGGCGGTACCGACGACGGTGAGCCGCACCGGGCGCTCGGTGCGGAGCTTCGCCAGCGCCTCCAGCAGGTGGACCAGCCCCTTGAGCGCCACGTCGGCGCTGGTGATTACCAGGACCGAATCGAGGTCCCGCGACTGCCCCTGGGGCGGGGGAGCGAACTCGGCCGGGTCGATGCCGACCGGGATGACCTCCACCCCGTCCGCCGCCACGCCAAGATGGGTCGCGATGTCCCGGCGCGAGTTCGACGAGACGGTGGCCAGGCCGTCCAGCCGGCCGGCCACGCGCCCCTGCATGGCGGTGAAGGCGTACCAGCGGCGCAGCGCCAGCCGCCGGCGCAGGGACGGCGCCGCGGCGAGCTCGAGCTCCCGGTCGATGGCGATCGGATGGTGGACGGTCGCCACGGTGGGGATCCCGGCCCGGGTCAGCCGGAGCAGGCCCCAGCCGAGGGACTGGTTGTCGTGGACGACGTCGAACTCCGCGGCCCGGGGGAGCAGGTGCCGCGCGGCCCGCAGGCTGAAGGTCAGCGGCTCCGGAAAACCGGCGGCGCACATCGTCGCCCATTCCAGGACGTCGATCCCGTCGCGGAACTCCGACGGACGCGGCGTCCGGAAGGGGTCGGGCTCGCGATAGAGGTCCAGACTCGGCAGCCGGGTGAGGGGGATGCCGCCGTCCAGTTCGGGATACGGCTGCCCGCTGAACACCTCGACCCGGTGACCGAGCCCGGTCAGCTCCCGGGACAGCGCCCGGACGTAGATGCCCTGCCCACCGCTGTGCGGCTTGCTCCGATAGGACAGCAGGGCGATGCGCAACGACCGTCCCATGCGCCGGACTCTAACCAGCGGGGGCGACGCGCCAGGCGAGGCCGCGAGGAGCCGGGCAGCGGGACCGGGCACCTGGCAGGGTGGAACGCATGATCCGTCATGTCGTGATCTTCACCTGGTCGGAGTCCGCCGACGCGGCGCGGCGTGCCACGAGCCTTCAAGCCCTGCGCCGGCTGCGACAGGACGTGGGTGGCATGGACGCGCTGGTAGTGGCGGAGGACGCCGGTCTGTCCGATGGCAACGGCCATGTCGTACTCATGGCGGACTTCCCCGACGTCGAGGCCTTCCACCGGTACGCGCAGGACCCCGTGCACCTCTCCGTCGTGGCCGAGCACGTGCGCCCCTGGCTCGCCGCGCGCAGCGCCGTCCAGTACCAGATGTGAGGCCGGGCGGTTGCCGGGCCGTCCACACCTGAGCGGCCGTCCACGGACTGCGCGGTCCGATGCCGCGTCCCTCGTCCGGCGGGCACGGTCGGGCCGTGGACCCCCGCGACGACCTCTCCGACCTCGACCGACCCGACGTGCGCATCTCCGATCCGGGGGAGATCGCCGCCGCGCTGCCTGCGCTGCTCGGGTTCCGGCCCCGGGAGTCGGTGGTGCTGATCAGCCTCA
>JALYMS010000135.1 GCA_030773535.1 Actinomycetota bacterium
CTGCCTCGAGGACGTCGAGGTGCTGGGAGACGGCATGACGAGAGGGACCTAGCCCGTGCCGGGTGATCAGCCGGGTGCACAGCTCGAACAGCGTCTGGCCGCTCCGCTCCTGCAGCTCGTCGAGGATCGCCCGCCTGGTGGGGTCGGCGAGGGCCTTGAACCCGTCGCCCACGTCAGCAGGTCGGGCAAGCAACTACTTCCCTGTCCAGGGGCCGGCCAGGAGCTCGCCGGGCGGCTCGTCGCCGGTCGGTGACGAGGCGGCACGATGGTCCCGTGCCCGCAGCCGAGGTCCGCGCCGTCGCCTCCGTCGACGAGGCCCTCCGCCGCGAGCTCCTGACCTGCTGGACCGACGTCACCAACGCCGGTGGTGCCGTGGGGTTCGTCCCGCCGGTCACCGAGGACGACATCGTTCCGGCCCTCGACGAGATGGTGCGCCGGGTGGGTGAGGGGCGGGCACTGCTCGCCCTGCTGACCGTCGACGGCGCGACGGCCGGCTTCGCCGTCCTGGCCCGAGCGGCCGGCCCGCTGCGACGGCACTGGGCGACGGTGCTGCGCGTCCAGGTGCATCCTTCACGGCAGGGGACCGGGCTCGGCCGGGTGCTCATGGCGGGCGTCCACGCCATCGCCCGCGGCGAGGGACTCGAGTTCCTCCAGCTGGGCGCGCGATCGGGCACTGGCGCCGACGACTTCTACCGCCGGCTGGGCTATGAGGAGGTCGGTCGCCTGCCCGGCGCCGTCCGGGTCGCCCGGGGGGACGACCGGGACGAGATCATCCTGATCTGCCGGCTCTGAGCGGGTGCGGCACCCTGGCAGGCTGTCGACCATGGCCCTCCCCGAGCCCGGCGCCCCCGCACCTCGTGACGCCCGCCGTGAGCGGCTGGTCGCCCTGCTCCTCATCGGTGTCGCCGTCGTCCTGCTGGTCTCGTCGGTGACCTGGTTCGGGACCGGTCAGACCGGCGTCGGCGTCGGCCAGGTCGTACTGGGACTGGGGCTGGCCGCAGTGGGGGGATATCTGTACCGCCGGGCGACCCGGCCCTGACCGCCTCGCTCTGTGGTCGGCCACGCCGGCTCGTTCGCCGTTCCTGCTCCAGCGTCGGCGTCGCCACGACGGCACCCCGGCCGCCGTCCAGAACCGGTCGGTGGACAGGCGCGGCGCCCCGCGGCTCATGCAGGGCCGCCCTTGCGGGGCGACCCGACGGGCCGCAGACTCCGGACGACGCCGACCGGGGCGCAGGAGGACGGAGACGCCGTGAAGCTCGACAAGCAGGAACTGTTGACGCTGCTGCGTACGCAGGGCGACAACGACACCGCCGACAAGGCCGAGAGCGACCTCCCTGACGAGATCGACACGGACCGGGACGGCGACGCCCTCGACGCGCTGGGGTTGGACCGCACCCAGCTCATGGCGAAGCTGGCGGGCGGCGGGTTCGGGTCGACGCTCGGGCCGTGACCTGAGCCCGGCCGGGGCAGACGACCTCCCTACCCGGCGCGGCCCCGCTTCGGACTGGTCGGCCGGCAGTGCGTCCGGATCCGGCACGCCCGCACGTTGGCTCAAGGCGCTGACGGACCGCTGGCCGGTCCGGACGCCGACGGACCTGCCCGCTCAGCTGCGGTAGGGACGCTCCCGGGACAGCTCTTCCTTGGCTACCCCCCGGATGTGCACCGCGTCGGGCCCGTCGACGATGCGCAGCGTGCGGGCGTGGGCGTAGAACCCGGCCAGCGGTGTGTCGTCGCTGACCCCCGCGCCGCCGTGCACCTGGATCGCCCGGTCGATGACGTCGAGGGCGACCTTGGGGGCGGCCACCTTGATCGCGGAGATCTCCGTGCGGGCTCCCTTGGCCCCGTACTTGTCGATCAGGTCCGCAGTCTTCAGCACGTACAGCCGGGCCTGGTCGATCTCCATCCGGGACAGCGCGATCGACTCCCGGACGGTGCCCTGCTCGGCCAGCGGCCGGCCGAAGGCCACCCGAGACTTGGCCCGTTCGACCATCAGGGCCAGTGCCCGCTCGGCCATGCCGATCGCGCGCATGCAGTGGTGGATGCGGCCGGGACCCAACCGGGCCTGCGCGATCATGAAGCCGTCGCCCTCGCTGGCAAGGATGTTCGAGGCCGGCACCCGGACGTCGGTGAACCGCAGCTCCGAGTGGCCGTGCTGGTCCTGGTAGCCGAAGACCGGCAGGTGCCGGACGATCTCCAGCCCGGGGGTGTTCCGCGGCACCAGCACCATCGACTGCTGGCGGTGCGGGGGGCCGTCGGGGTCGGTCTTGCCCATGACGATGAAGATCTGGCACCGCTCGTCGGCGGTGCCGGTGATCCACCACTTGCGGCCGTTGATGACATAGTCGTCCCCGTCGCGGACGATCGACGTCTGGATGTTGCGCGCGTCGGAGCTGGCTACGTCCGGCTCGGTCATGGCGAACGCCGACCGGATCTCGCCCTCCAGCAGGGGGTTGAGCCACCGCTCCTTCTGCTCGGGCGTGCCGAACAGCATGAGGGTCTCCATGTTGCCGGTGTCCGGTGCACCGGTGTTGATGGCCTCGGGCGCGATCACCGGCGACCAGCCGGTGATCTCCGCGACCGAGGCGTACTCGAGGTTGGACAGCCCGCCGAGCTCGTGGTGGAACAGGTTCCACAGACCGCGCCTGCGCGCTTCGGCCTTGAGCTCCTCCATGACCGGGGGCAGGGCATGGTCGTCGTGGCCGCGCGCGGCGCGCCACGCCTCGTACACCGGTTCAGCCGGGAACACATGCTCACGCATGAAGTCCCACATCCGGCCGCACACGTCCTCGGCTCTGGCGGAGGGGGCGAAGTCCATGCCCGCAACGTAGCGGCGGAGGTGGCCCCGGTCTCACCGGGGGTCGTCGCTACCAACGCAAAGAGCCCGGGTCCGCCGCCCTGGGGGACGAC
>JALYMS010000136.1 GCA_030773535.1 Actinomycetota bacterium
CGGCCCGGTGCGGCCTACGGCTACGTCGACATGGGCGGCTGGGTCGGCGGCCAGGCCGAGTACGTGATGGTCCCCTACGCCGACTGGAACCTGCTGAAGTTCCCCGACCGTGACCAGGCGATGGAGAAGATCCGGGACCTGACGATGCTGTCGGACATCTTCCCCACCGGCTACCACGGATGCGTGACCGCAGGGGTGAAGCCCGGGTCCACCGTCTACATCGCCGGCGCAGGTCCGGTCGGTATCGCCGCCGCCGTGGGCGCACAGCTGCTCGGCGCGGCCGCCGTCATCGTCGCCGACCTGGTCGAGTCCCGTCTTGCGCAGGCCCGCAGCATCGGTTGCGAGACCGTGGACATCTCCAAGGGCGACCCCAAGGACCAGGTCGAGCAGATCCTCGGGGTACCGGAGGTCGACTGCGCCGTGGACGCCGTCGGCTTCGAGGCACGCGGGCACGGGGAGGGTTCGGCCAAGGAGGCGCCGGCGACGGTGCTCAACTCGCTGATGGAGCTGACCGCGGCCGGTGGCGCGATCGGCATCCCGGGGCTCTACGTCACCGGCGACCCGGGAGGGATCGACGAGGCCGCCAAGGTCGGGGCGTTGTCGCTGAGCCTGGGCACCGGGTGGGCGAAGTCGCTGGCCTTCACCACCGGGCAGTGTCCGGTGATGAAGTACAACCGCAGCCTGATGATGGCGATCCTGCACGACAGGGTGCAGATCGCGAAGGCGGTCAACGCCACGGTCATCCCGCTGGAGCAGGCGCCGCAGGGCTACGCCGACTTCGACAGCGGGGCGGCGAAGAAGTACGTCCTGGACCCCCACGGCATGGTCGCCTGACGTCGGGAGGGGCGGCGGATCCCTCCAGGTCCGCCGCCCCTTCCGGCTCGGCGCTCCCCGCCGCGGGTCAAAAGGCCCGCTTGAGGCGCAACCGGAGGGGACGGCCGTCCGGGTCGTTGAGGAAGCGGTAGACCGGCGTCGCCCACAACCGGGTCCGTAGCGGCAGGCGCCCGGCGCGGTGAGGACGCAGCCGGCCGGGTGGCCGCGGCCCTCGCCGGCCGCCGTCGTGCCACGCGTCCAGCGCGGCGGCCCGTTGCTTCAGCGTCGCCACGAACCGCTCGGGATCGAGGATCTCCTCGTCCTGCGAGCCGTCCTGCGCCAGGTCGAGGTGCTCGCGGGCGAGTGCCAGGCGGAGGTCGCGCGCGAAGGTGCGGGCGCCCTCGCCTCTGCCGCCCGGATCCAGCGGTTCCCGCGGATCGCGCGTGGTGTCGAGGACCGTGCTGGACAGCTCGCTGTCGTGCGTCCACGAGCGCCGGTTGAAGTTGTCGCTGCCCACGCTGGCCCAGGTGTCGTCCGCGACGCAGACCTTGGCGTGCACGTACACCGGCGTCCCCGCGTGGTTCTCCACGTCGAAGACGTGCACCCGGTTCTCCCCGGCCCTCCGGCACATCTCGATCGCCTGCCACCGCCCGACCAGCTGGGGCCGCTCGGCGAAGGCGTTGTCCTGGTCGGGGATGCGCGGGACGACGACCACCAGGTGCAGCCCCGGGTTGTCCGCGAGCGCCTCGGCGAACAGGCGGGCGACGTCGGCGGACCACATGTACTGGTCCTCCAGGTACACCAGCCGCTGCGCCCGCTTGACCGCCTTCGTGTAGCCCCGGGCCACCGACCGCTCGCCGTCCGGGGCGAAGTTGTACGGCGGGCGGATCGCCGGGTAGGTGCGCAGGTTCTGCACGAAGTGCGGTCCGCACTCCGGCGGTGGGGGGAGCTGCGGCGGCAGCGGATCGGCGTGCAGCCGGGTGTGGTGCAGCTTGTCGTAGATCCAGGCGAGGGGATGGTCCTCGTCCGGGCTGTTCGGGTCGTCCCAGCGCTCGCGGAAGACGGTGTCAAGCACGTGCACTGCCGGGCCGTGGATCTCCAGCTGCACGTCATGCCACGGCGGGTTGGGCCCGTAGGCCTCGGCCATCGGCAGGGGCTGGGGGTCGCCGCGGTGGTCGGCGTCGTCCCGGCGGCCGTAGCAGAGGTCGATGCCGCCGACGAAGGCGACGTCACGGGACGGGTCCTCGTCGTGCCGGAGGACGACGAGCTTCTGGTGGTGGCTGCCCAGCCGGCGGATCCGCTGGTCGAGGATGACCTCTCCGCCGCCGTGCTCGATCTCGACGTCGAGCGCGCGGTTGGCCTCCTTGTTCAGCGACAGCCGGCTCATGTGCGAGCGCCACACCAGCCCGCGGACGCAGACGCCCTTCTTGACCGCCTCGGTGAACAGCTCGGCCACCGTCGGCCCGTCGTCGCAGAGCTTCTCGTCGGGGTCGCCGCGCCAGTCGGTGAAGAACAGTTGGTCCCCGGCGTTCAGCGACCGCACCTCCTCGACCAGCCGCTCGAAGTACGCCACCCCGTGCAGGAGGGGTTCGGCGAGGTTGCCCGAGGTCCAGCCCGGCAGCGTCGTGTGCGGATTGCCGCGCTCCTCCGTGCTGAGCAGCCAGTCCTCTGGATCCTCCACCGGGTGATCACATCCCGCCCGCGTCCGGGACGCAACCGTCGGTCTCCGCGGCCACGTCGGTAGCCTGTGAACCCGTGGCCCTCGTCGTCCAGAAGTACGGTGGCTCCTCCGTGGCGTCCGCCGCGCACATGAAGCGAGTCGCGGAACGGATCGTGGCCGCCAAGAAGGACGGCAGCGACGTCGTCGTCGTGGTCTCCGCGATGGGCGACACCACCGACGAGCTGCTCGACCAGGCCAGCCAGATCACCGACGACCCGCCCGGCCGCGAACTCGACATGCTGCTCACCGCGGGCGAGCGGATCTCCATGGCGCTGCTGGCGATCGCGATCTCCACGCACGGCTACGAGGCCCGGTCCTTCACCGGCTCGCAGGCCGGCGTCATCACCACGTCCAGCCACGGCAAGGCGCGGATCATCGACGTCACGCCCGGTCGGCTGCGCGATGCCCTGAACGAGGGCTCGATCGTGATCGTCGCCGGGTTCCAGGGCGTCAGCCAGGACACCAAGGACATCACCACCCTGGGCCGGGGCGGGTCGGACACCACGGCCGTGGCCGTCGCCGCCGCGCTGCGGGCCGACGTCTGCGAGATCTACACCGACGTGGACGGCGTCTTCACCGCCGACCCGCGAATCGTCCCGAACGCCCGACGGCTCGACACCGTCACCTATGAGGAGATGCTCGAGCTCGCCGCCTCGGGGGCGAAGGTCCTGATGCTGCGGTGCGTCGAGTACGCCCGCCGGTACGGCATCCCGGTGCACGTCCGCAGCTCCTACTCACAACTCCCCGGCACGATCGTGGCCGGCTCGATGGAGGACCTCCCGGTGGAACAGGCGATCATCACGGGCGTCGCGCACGACCGCAGCGAGGGCAAGATCACCGTCTACGGCGTGCCTGACCGGCCCGGCGAGGCGGCGCAGATCTTCCGGGTCCTCGCCGACGCCGAGATCAACATCGACATGATCGTGCAGAACGTATCGGCCGAGGCCAGCAAACTCGCCGACATCTCCTTCACCCTGCCGGTCAGCGACGGCCCGGCCGCCATCGCGGCCCTGGAAAAGGTCAAGAACACCGTCGGGTTCTCCGACGTCAGCTTCGACCAGCACATCGGCAAGGTCTCCCTGGTGGGGGCGGGCATGCGCTCGCACCCCGGCGTGTCCGCCAAGTTCTTCGGCGCGCTGGCCGACGCCGGTGTCAACCTGGAACTGATCAGCACGTCGGAGATCCGCATCTCCGTGGTCTGCCGCGACGCGGACGTCGACGTGGCGGTGCGTGCGGTGCACGACGCGTTCGACCTCGGGAGCGACGAGGTCGAGGCAGTGGTCTACGGAGGGACCGGACGATGAGCACGTTCGTGAGTGGGCATGGCTCGAGCGACGGCCTGCGGGTCGGCATCGTGGGGGCCACCGGGCAGGTCGGCACCGTGATGCGCGAGATCCTGGCGCAGCGGCACTTCCCGCTCGCCGAGCTCCGGTTCTTCGCGTCCGCCCGCTCGGCCGGGAGCACGTTGCCGTGGGGGGACGGGGAGATCACCGTCGAGGACGCGGCCACGGCCGACCCCGCCGGCCTGGACATCGCGATCTTCTCCGCCGGCGCCACGACGTCGAAGGCGCAGGCGCCCCGGTTCGCCGAGGCCGGTGTCACCGTCATCGACAACAGCTCCGCCTGGCGCCGCGACCCCGACGTCCCGCTGATCGTCAGCGAGGTCAACCCGCACGCCCTGGCCGAGATCCGCAAGGGCATCATCGCCAACCCCAACTGCACGACGATGGCCGCGATGCCAGTGCTCGCGCCGCTGCACGCCGAGGCGCAGCTCACCCGGATCGTCGCCAGCACCTACCAGGCGGTGTCGGGCTCGGGCGTGGCCGGCGTCGATGAATTGGACGGTCAGGTGAAGGCCGTCGTCGACAAGGCCGCAGAGCTCACCCACGACGGCTCGGCCGTGAGCTTCCCCGACCCGGTCAAGTACGTGCGCCCGATCGCCTTCAACGTCCTGCCCATGGCCGGCTCCGTCGTGGACGACGGCAGCTTCGAGACCGACGAGGAGCAGAAGCTCCGCAACGAGAGCCGCAAGATCCTGGGCATCCCGGATCTGCTGGTCTCGGGCACCTGCGTCCGCGTGCCGGTCTTCACCGGTCACTCCCTGTCGCTCAACGTCGAGTTCGCCCGGCCGCTCTCGGTCGAGCGGGCCAACGAGCTGCTGTCGACGGCGCCCGGCGTCGAACTGTCCGAGGTGCCGAACCCACTGCAGGCCGCCGGACGGGACCCGAGCTACGTGGGCCGGATCCGCCAGGACCCCGGTGCCCCCGAGGGCCGCGGGCTGGCGCTGTTCGTGAGCAACGACAACCTGCGCAAGGGCGCCGCGCTGAA
>JALYMS010000137.1 GCA_030773535.1 Actinomycetota bacterium
AGACGGTGGCCCTGCACGAGCTGCTGCCCAGCGGGGAGCGGGCCGTCGTCGACCAGGTCGAGAGCCACCAGCAGCTCCGGCGCACCTACACCGACGTCGGCGTGCCCATCCCCCTGCCGCACGGCGCACCCGGGAAGGCGATGCTGTCCGTGCTCCCGCGCGAGCAGCAGGAGTGGTGGCTGTCGCGACCCATCGACGCCGTCACCCCGACGACGATCACCGATCCCGGCGCGCTGCGGGCCCACCTGGCCGCGACGCGGTCGCGCGGCTGGGCCGTCTCCCTCGCGGAGCGGACGCCGGGGATCCGGGCGGTCGCCGCACCCGTCTTCGACCACACCAGCGAGGTGGTCGGCGCGCTCGGCCTGTCCGTGCCGGAGGTCCGGATGGACGACGCCCGTGTCGAGGAGCTGGGCCGGCGCATCCGGGACACCGCGTGGGGGGTCTCCGAGGCGCTGGGCGCCACGCCCGCGACCGTGGAGGCCACCGTGGAGCGCGCCGGCGGACGCTGACCAACGGGTCCGGGCAGCGCCCCGGCGGCCGGTTCAGGCTGCGGCGATCCGCGTCCTGAGCGTGCCGATGCCCTCGACGGTCACCTCGATGGTGTCCCCCCGCGACAGCGAGCCGACCCCGGCCGGCGTGCCGGTCAACACCACGTCGCCGGGCAGCAGGGTCATGGCCTGGCTGATCCAGGACACGCACTCCGCCACGTTCCGCAGCATGTCGGCGGTCGTGCCGTCCTGGCGCAGCTCCCCGTTGACGCTCGACCGGAGCGAGAGCGCCGACGGGTCGAGCTCGGTCTCCACCCACGGTCCCAGCGGACAGGCGCCGTCGAACCCCTTGCCGCGGGTCCACTGCCCCTCGGACTTCTGGATGTCGCGCATGGTCAGGTCGTTGGCGACGGTGTAGCCGAGGACCACGCCGGCGACGTCCTCGACCGGGACGGCCTTGCACCGCCGCCCGAGAACGACGGCGAGCTCGCCCTCGTAGTGCAGGTCTGAGGTCAGCGCGGGGTACTCGACCTCCGCGTCCGGGCCGACGACCGCGGTGGAGGGCTTGAGGAACACGATCGGGATCGCCGGCACCTCGTTGCCCAGCTCCTTGGCGTGCTCGGCGTAGTTGCGCCCGAAGGCGACGACCTTGCTCGGCTCGACCGGCGCGAGCAGGGTCACGTCCGACAGTGGCGTGCGCTCCCCCGTCTCCTGGACGCCGTCGAAGGGGCTGCCCTCGAGCTGCGCCACGACGGCGTCCTCGCCGTTGCCCTGGACGACGCCGTACGAGGGCGGGCCGCCGTCGGCACGGGTGTAGCGGGTGATCCGCATCAGATGGCCCTGACCATGCCGCCGTCGACCAGGAAGTGCTGCCCCGTCGTGTAGGTGTTCGCCCCGGAGACCAGGAAGGCCGCCACCTTGCCGAACTCCTCCGCCGTCCCGTAGCGGCCGAGCGGGATCGACTTCTCCGTCTGCGCCCGCACCTCCTCGATGGAGACGCCCGACTTCTCGGCGCGGCCGGCGTCCAGGCCCGCGACCCGGTCGGTGGCGATCCGGCCGGGGCCGACCGTGTTGATCAGGATGCCGTCGGGCGCCAGCTCGATGGCGAGGCTCTTGGCCAGGCCGAGGATGGCAACCCGGTAGGTGTTGGACAGCAGCAGGTTCTCGATCGGCTGCTTGATGGACGACGAAGCGACCGTGACGATCCGCCCCCAGCCCTGCTGCCGCATGTGCGGCAGCACGCCGCGGATCAGCCGCACCATGCTCATCAGGTTGAGCTCGTAGGCCTCCCGCCACGCGTCGTCGTCCAGCGCGTCGAACCCGCCCGGCCGCGGGCCGCCGGCGTTGTTCACCAGCACGTCCACGCCCCCCAGGCGCTGCTCGATCTCCTGCAGCAGGCGGGTGAGGTCGTCGGCGTCGGACACGTCGGCCGCGCAGTACTCCACCTGCGCTCCGGTGGCCTCGGCGATCTCCGACGCCGTCTTCGCCAGCTGCTCCTCGCCGCGGCTGGAGATCATCACGCGCGCACCCTCGGCGGCGAGCTGGGTCGCGGTCGCCCGGCCCAGCCCCTTGCTGGCCGCCGTGACGAGCGCGACCCTGCCGGTCAGTTCCAGATCCATCTAGCTCACTCCACTGTGTTCGAGAGGTCGCGGAAGCCCACGATCGAGCAGCCCGCGGTGTCGCCGGGCCGGATGTGCGCGGCACCGGGTGTGCCGGTCGAGATGATGTCGCCGGGTAGCAGGGTCATGACGCGCGAGTGGAAGGCCACCAGCCACCAGGGCCGAAACGTCATGTTGGATACGACGTTGCGCCGGTGGACCTCGCCGTTGTGGATGGTGGAGACCTCCAGCGCGTCCACGTCGGGCACCTCGTCCACGGTCACCAGCTCCGGGCCGAAGCTGAAGAAGGTGTCGAAGCTCTTCGAGCGGGTGAGGTACCGCGGGTTCTTCTCGAGGATGTCCTCGGCGGTCATGTCGACGATCGTGGTGAAGCCCGCGACCACCGAAGCGGCGTCGGCCTCGTCGACGTCCTTGCACTCCCGGCCGATGATCACGCCGAGCTCGCCCTCGGCCGTCGTCCGCTGCGACTGCGGCGGGATCCGGATGGCGTCGCCCGGGCCGATGATCGTGGTGTCGGGCTTGAGGAAGCTGGCCGGCTCGGTCGAGGGCGCCTTCTCCGACAGGTCCGCCGCGTGCTCCACGTAGTTCAGCCCGATCCCCCAGATCTTGCGGGGACGGCGGTAGAGCGGGGCGTACACCAGCTGGTCCTGCGGGATGACCAGGTCGTCCAGCCGGGCGCCGGCGCCGGCCACCCAGCTCCGCAGGGCGTCGAGCTCGCCGCGCTCCAGCACCTCCTGCACGGTGCTCGACCACGTCGTGCCGAAGGCCTCGTTGATCGCGACGAGGAGCACTGCCCCCGAGGGGCGCACCAGGGCGGCCGGCTCGGCACCGCCGTCGAACCGCAGGGACGTGAGTCGCACGGAGGTCCTGCCTCTTGGAGTGGACGCCGGTCAGAGACCGACGGCGGCGATCAGGTCGTCGAGCTCGGACAGGGTCAGCTCGTCCACCGGCGGCGCCGGGAAGCGGGCGTGCGGGGAAGTGATCGACCCGCGGCGGGCGAAGACCTGCTTGCGGATCGTCACCCCGCCCACGCCCAGCTGGGCCTCGTACCGAATGAGCGGCAGGTACCGGAAGAAGTACTCCTGCGCCTCGGCCCGGTTGCCGGCCACGAACCGCTCGTAGGTGCCGACGAGCACCTGCGGGAAGCCGAAGCCGGTCATGATCCCGTCGGCGCCGCGCAGCAGCTCCTCGTACAGGTAGAGCCCGCCCAGACCACCGAAGATCCCGACCTTCGACGTCGCCTTCGACCGCACCGCCGTGATCTTGGGCAGGGTCGGCGTCTCCTCCAGCTTGAGGTAGCGGCAGTTCTCGATCTCGTCGAGCAGCCGCACGAGGAACGGCGCCGGCATCGTCACCCCGGTGTTCACCGGTTCGTCCTGGACGACGACGGGGACCGACACCGCCTCGGCGACCCGCCGGAAGTGCTCGAAGACGAGGTCGAGGTTCCTCGTGTTGTCCGGGGGCGCCAGCATGACCGCGGCCGCACCGGCGTCCTCGGCCCGGCGGGCGTAGTCCAGCGACATGGTGGTGGCGCGCGCCGAGACGCCGGCCACGACGGGCACCTGGCCGGCGACCGCTCCCACATAGCGGCGCAGGACGCGCTCGCGCTCCTCGTCGAGCAGCTTGGCCGCCTCGCCCATGATGCCGAGGATCGTGAGCCCGTGGGCACCAGCACCGAGGTAGTCCTCGACGAGGCTGTCGATGCTCGCCTCGTCCACGTCCCCGTCGTCGGTGAAGGGGGTCAGCGTGATGGGGAGCACACCGGAGAGGTCGGTCATCGGGAACTACCCTGCACGCAGGCCCGGCCGGTTCGCTCGAGCATGTCGACGGCGATCACCGGCACACCGTAACGACCTGCTCAGGCCGCCCGCTCCCCGTGGGTGGGCCCGGGGCCGCGACACGATCGGAGGATCGATGACCGCTTCGCGCTACGCCGTCGTCGGCGGCGGGATCATCGGCGCGGCGGTCGCCCGCCGGCTGCTGGAACTGCGCCCGGACGCCTCGGTGACCCTCCTGGAGAAGGAGGACCGCCTCGCCGCGCACCAGACCGGCCGCAACAGCGGCGTCGTCCATGCCGGCCTCTACTACGAGCCGGGCTCGCTCAAGGCGCTGCTGTGCCGCCGCGGCGTCGGGCTGCTCAAGGACTTCTGCGCCGCGAAGGGCATCGCCTACAACGAGATCGGCAAGGTGCTCGTCGCCCTGGACGCCGCGGAGGAGAAACGCCTCGACGCCATCGCGGAGCGGGCACGGGCCAACGGCGTGCCCGGCATCCGCGTCATCGACCGCGACGAACTGCACGAGCTCGAGCCGCACGTCACCGGCATCGCCGGTCTGCACTCGCCCAGCACGGCCATCGTCGACTACACGGCTATCACCTCGGCGCTCGCCGCCGACGCCCAAGCCCGGGGAGCCACGATCCGCACTGGTTTCGCGGTGACCGGACTGCAGCACACCACCGGCACCCCGGACGAGGAGGTCGTGGTCAGCTCGGCGTCGGGCGAGGTGATCGTCGTCGACGAGGTCGTGCTGTGTGCCGGGCTCCAGGTCGACCGGCTGGCCGAGCTGGCCGGCGACGACCACGCCCCCCGCATCGTGCCGTTCCGCGGCGAGTACTTCGCGCTCGTGCCGGAGAAGCGCTCCCTGGTCAACGGCCTGGTCTATCCAGTGCCCGACCCCCGCTACCCGTTCCTCGGGGTGCACCTCACGCCGCGCTTCGACGGCGAGGTGCTCGTCGGCCCCAACGCTGTCCTGGCGCTGGCCCGCGAGGGCTACCGGCGCCGCGACGTCAGCGTCAAGGAGCTCGCCGAGATCGTCCGCTTCGCCGGGTTCCGGAAGTTCGCGAAGCAGCACTGGAAGACCGGGCTCGCCGAGATGCGGGGCTCGCTGAGCAAGCGCACCTTCACCGCCGCCGCGCAGCGCTACGTGCCCGAGCTGACCGTGGCGGACCTGGTGCCCTCGACCGCCGGCATCCGCGCCCAGGCGCTGGAGACCGACGGCAGCCTGGTCGACGACTTCCGCATCAGCCGCAAGGGCGCGGTCGTCGCCGTCCGCAACGCCCCCTCCCCCGCGGCGACGTCGTCCCTGGCCATCGCCGAGCACATCGTCGACAACCTCCTGGGCCGCGCCCCGGAGCTGCCGGACTGACCGCCGTGTCGTCCCGTCCCGCGAACCGGGACCCTGCCCCGGCCGGCTCGGTCCGGGCCGGCACGGCGGCGGTCGCCGTCACGACGGTCGGCGTGCTGCCCGTCTACATGGTCGGCGTGCTGTGGGTCCAGCTGCGCGAGGACCTCGGTTTCACCACCTCCTTGCTGGGCGTGCTCGTGGCGACCTTCTTCGCCACCTCCGCGGTCTCCGCCCTCACGGCCGGCACGGTCGTGCGCCGCTTCGGCACCGCACCGGTCGTGCGCCTGTCCGCCCTGGTCGGCGCCACCTCGATGCTGGTCATCTCGCTGGCGGCCCAGTACACGCCTGCGCTGGTCGGGGCCCTCGTCCTCGCCGGCTGGGGCAACGGCATCGGGCAGCCGGCGAGCAACGACCTCATCGCCCGGGCGGTGGCGAGCGACCGGCACGGCCTGGCGTACGGCACCAAACAGGCAGCCATCCCGCTGTCGACCATGATCGCCGGCGTCGCCGTTCCGGTGATCGCCATCCCGCTCGGCTGGCGCCCGGCCTTCGTCCTCGGGGCCGCCCTGGCGGTGCTCGTCCTGCTCACCGTCCCCGCCGGGCGGCGGCTGCGACCCCCCGGCTCCGCGGAGCCGTCAGAGGCGGCCGGCCCCTTCCGCCGTGCCCCCCTCATCGTGCTCGCGGTCGGTCTGCTGCTGGGCGCCGCCACCGGCAACGCACTGGGCTCCTTCTTCGTCGCTACCGCCGTCGACAGCGGGATCGCACCCGCGACCGCCGGCGTCCT
>JALYMS010000138.1 GCA_030773535.1 Actinomycetota bacterium
CCTACGACGTCGAGCTCAACGTGCAGGACACCGGGTACGTCCCCCAGCAGGGCGTCCAGCTCTACAGCGGGATGAGGGACAGCGTCCTGGCGATGCAGCAGACGATCGGCTCGCCGATCAACACGGCCCTCGCGCCGGAGTACGAGGCCGACGAGATCGTCAACTTCCCGTCGGCGTGGTCCCGGACGCTGACCGAGATCCCCGGAACCGGTGTCCTCGGGGCAACCTACGACGTCGAGATGTCCAACGGCTACTCCTACCTCTTCGAGGAGGGGCTCCTCGCCGAGGGCGACACCGTCGGCCACATCTACTTCGAGGGCGAGTACGGCGCCAACGGGCTCGCAGGCACGCAGGCCGTGGCCAAAGAGATGAACCTCGAGGTCGTCGAGGCCCAGATCAAGCCCACCGACCAGGACATGAGCGCCCAGATCACCCAGTTCAAGGCAGCCGGGGTTGACGCGATCATCCTCACCGTCGCACCCACTCAGACGGCGTCCGCCGCCGGCGTGGCCGCGGCCCAGGGCCTGGACGTGCCGATCCTCGGCAGCAACCCGGTCTTCGCGCCCGGCCTGCTCGCCGGCCCCACGGCGGACGTGCTGAAGAAGAACCTCTACGTCGCCTCCCCCATCTCCTCCTTCGACCAGCACCCCGAGCTGCTCCAGCAGTACGAGGAGGCCTACCCCGACGCCACCCCGAGCCTGGGCGTGGTCTTCGGCTTCGGCATGGGTGAGGCCATGAAGCAGGTCCTCGACGCTGCGTGCGAGAACGGCGACCTCACCCGCGCCGGCGTGCGCGCTGCCTTCGACGAGCTGGAGGAGGTCGACACCGGCGGCCTCATCGTGCCGATCCAGGGCTTCGAGATCGGCCAGTCGCCGAGCCTGGAGAGCTTCGTCCTCCGGCCCGCCGACGTCCCGGGTGGCGCCGAGATCGTGGCCGAGGCGTTCCAGGGCGAGTTCGCGGAGGGCCTCGCCGGCTGATCCGCATCGCACGGCAGCGGCGGCGCCTCTTCCCTCCGGGGAGGGGGCGCCGTCCCTTTGCGCCCGGTCGGAGCGGTTCAGAGCCGCCCGGCGCGGGCCACCGGGACCAGGCGCAGGGCGAGCACGCCAACGAGCCCGGCGGCGACGGCCAGCGGGAGGGTGGCGGAGGTGGCCCGTGCGGCAACCGCCACGAGGAAGGGTGCGGAGAAGCCGATGTAGGCGCAGGCGAGGAAGAGAGAGGTCAGCGCCCCCAGGCGGGCAGGCGCGGCCAGCCGGGCGGTAGCGGTGAGGCCGGCCGCGAGGCACAGCCCACCGCCCGCGCCGAGCAGGGGAGCGGCGAGGATCAGCCACGGCAGCGCGCCGGTGGCCGCGAAGGCCGCAGCAGCGGCGAACCCCACCGTGCCCAGGAAGGTTCCTGCCACGGCGGTCCACGGACCCAACCGGCGCTGCAGTCCCGCGACGACCGTGCCCGCGCCGAGGGTCACGCCGGCCAGCACCCCGGTGACCGCCACCCCGCCGTAGGGCAGCTCGACCAGCAGCGGGACGGCGCTGAGAACCGTGGAGGGGAATGCGTAGACGCACACCGCGACCGGCGCCAGGACGGTGAGCACGAGCAGCCCGTCCCCGGGTCGGATCAGTGGCGCTGACGGCGGAGGTTCGAGGGACGTCCGGCCCGGGCGCAGCACGTCGACGGTCTCGGGCAGCTGAAGGGCCAGGGCGAGGCCGACGGCCACCAGCACCACGTGTACGAGATAGGGGAGCACGGTGGGGGCCGGCGCGAACTGGCCCAGCAGTCCGCTGGTCAGCGGACCGAGCGAGAAGCCGCCGGTCATGGCGAAGGCCGCCCGCCGTCCGCCCGCTCCCTCTCCGGAGGCGCGGGACAGCTCGCCGACCCATGCGCTCCCGACGCTGAAGACGACCCCGCTGACGACGCCCTGCGCGAAGCGGGCGAGGAACAGCAGGGTGAGCGAGTCACCCGCGGCCGCGAACGCGAGCGAGGCCAGTGCGGACAGGACGATGCCGGGGATGGCGACCCGGCGGCGGCCCAGCCGGTCGGACATCGGTCCCGCGACGAGCAGGGCGGGCACCAGGCCGGCCGCGTAGCTACCGAACAGGGCGGTGAGCACTTCGGGGGAGAGGCCGAGTCGCTCCTGGTAGACCAGCAGGAGCGGGGACGGGACGTTGGTCCCCGCCGCCACGGCGAACAGGGCGAACACGGCCCGCTTCCAGGTCACCGGCCGACCCTACGGACCGGCTGCCGGCTCCCCCGAGCGGACTCAGCGCGCGGGCGGCTCCGCTCTCGGTCCCAGTTGTGGCTCAGCCCTTGTTGCCGGTCGTCGCGATGCCCTGCACGAAGTGCCGCTGGCCGAGGAAGAACAGGACGATCATCGGCAGCGTCGCGATGACGCTCGCCGTCACGACGATCTCCCAGTGCCACTCTCCGCCGAAGCCGAACTGGTCGAGCAGCGACTTCAGCCCGCGCGGCACGGTGAAGTCGCTCGAGTCGCGGAGGTAGATGAGGGGCCGCATGAGGTCGGTCCATGCCGCCTGGAACTCGAACAGGGCCGTGACGATCAGGGCGGGCTTCGTCAGCGGCAGCGCGATGCGCGTGAAGATCTGCCAGTTGTTCGCGCCGTCGAGCTTGGCGGCGTCGAAGAGGTCGCGCGGGAGGCCGAGGAAGAACTGCCGGAGCAGGAAGATGTAGAACGCGCTGCCGAACAGGTTGCCGGCCCACAGGGGGGTCAGGGTGCCGACCTGGCCCAGCGAGTTCCAGATGAGGTAGACCGGGATCATGGTCACCGCGCCGGGCAGCATCATCGTCGCGAGCACCACGCCGAAGAGCACGTTCCGGCCGCGGAACCGGAAGTAGCTGAAGCCCCAGGCCACCATGGCGCTGGAGATGGTCACGGTCACCGTGGCGAGGACGGTGACCAGCGCCGTGTTGGCCAGCCACAGCGCCATCGGCGCTTCCTGCCAGACGGCGACGTAGTTCTCGAGGGTGAACGTCTCGGGGATGAGCTTGTTGTCGAACACCTGGCCGCGGGGCTTGAACGAGGCGCTGACCAGCCAGACGAACGGGTAGATGAAGATCAGGGTGATGGCGGTGAGCAGGGCGTAGAGCAGCCACCGCACGACTGACTGCCCAACCGGCCGGCTCGTCTGCGCCGGCTCCCGTCGGAGTTCGATCTCCTCGGCGACCGCGGTCTCCGCGCTGAGCCGGGGGGCGGGGGTGTCGACGGCGGTCATCGCTGGTCCCCCTCGTAGTAGGCGTAGCGCTTCGACAACCGGAGCTGCACGAAAGTGATCACCATGATGATCGCGAACAGGATCCACGCCATGGCCGACGCGTAGCCCATGTTCAGGAACTCGAAGGCCTGCTGGAACAGGTAGATGGCATAGAACAGCGCGGCGTCGTTGCTGTAGGTGGTGTTGCCCGAGCCGAAGAACGCCGTGTACGCCTCGGTGAAGGACTGCATCGCCGCGATCGTGTCGATGATGATGATGAAGACGAGGGCGCCGCTGATCATCGGCACGGTCACGTGCCAGGTCTGGCGCCACCAGCCGGCGCCGTCCACCCGCGCGGCGTCGTAGAGCTCCTGCGGCACGTTGCGCAGCGCCGCCAGCAGGATGATCACCGACCCGCCCACGGTCCAGAGACTCATCATCACCAGACCTGGCTTGACCCAGTTCGGATCGGTGGTCCAGTCCGGGCCGTCGATGCCGAAGACGCCGAGCGCCTCGTTGATGAGTCCGCTCTGCCCGTTGAACAGCAGCAGCAGGAGGACCCCGACGGCCACCGGCGGGGTCATCTTCGGCAGGAAGAAGGCGGTGCGGAAGAAGCCGGTGGCGCGCCCGGCCCAGTTGAGCAGCAGGGCGAGCGCGAGGGAGACCACGAGCTGCGCGGGCACCGAGAGCGCGGCGAAGACGAACGTGTTCTTCAGGGCCAGCGCGACCTTGGGATCCTCCAGCAGTCGCTGGAAGTTCGCCGTCCCCACGAAGCTCGGATCGTTGATGACGTCGTAGTCGGTGAGCGACAGGTAGCCCGTGTAGATCACGGGATAGGCGGTGAAGACCAGGAAACCCACGATCCACGGGCTGATGAACAGCAGCGCCGACCGCGTCTCGCGTCGGTTGGCCCCGTTCCGGCGGGGGGGGGGGGGGGGGGGGG
>JALYMS010000139.1 GCA_030773535.1 Actinomycetota bacterium
GCCGCAGGCCGCCCCGGACCAAGGAGGGTCACGCCCTCTACGTCGGGAGCAGGAGCGCCGCGCTGAAGCATCGTTGCCGTCTCGTCACCTGGAAGGGGGAAACGGCGGCGCGGTAAAGGCTCCGGCGTGGCGTCTCCGACGCGCCGTCCGGACTGCTGAAGGCCCAGGGCTGAATTACGACTCGGGTGTGTTCCGAGCCGGCGTCGGGTGCCTCCGGGAAGGCGCTGCTGGGCACGCAGCGGGCGCCGTCGCCGTCCTGTCGCGGCTCGAGTCTCCGCACCCGCCCCTCGGCGCGAGTGCGTGCGATGTCGCGTTCCGGCGAGGAGATCTGGGGGAGATGGATGAGCTCGCGGCACCAGGGCCGGCACCGGACCGCAGACGAAGGACCGGGGCGGCGCCCCGAGCCGGTCGAGCAGCGCCCCGAGGGGCGGCACCGATACGAATGAGCCACGGCCTGATGACGACGAGGCGCCGGCGGATCCGCTGCTGGAGCCCGGAAGGCCGCCGGTGCAGGCGCTCCCCACGGCCCCGACGACGGCCGCGGAGCCGGTGATCAAGGCGGCCGAGCCGGTGATCAAGGCGGCCGAGCCGGTCATCACGGCAGTCGAGCCGGAGCCTTCGCCCCTGGCGAGAATCCTCGAGCCGGTGACCCCGGTCGAGCCGCAGGTGCCGGAGCCGGTGAAGGACGCACTCGAGTCGGTCGGTCAGACGGTGCCGGAGGTACCCGAGCCGGAGGTCGAGGAACTGCCGGCCGATGCCGGAGAGGCTATGGATCTACCCTCGGTCAAGCTGCCGGGCTGATTTCCTGCGCGCCCGCGCCTGTGCCCGTCGGGTAGCGGGAGGCGCCGGAACGCCGCACCATCGCCGCATGATTCCAGCGCGGAGGCAGCAGGCGGTCCCAGGACCAGGCCCCTTGGCCGATGCGGCCGGTTCCGGGGAGCTGCGCCGGATGGTGCTGCTACTGGAGACGGCCGCCGTGCTCGAGGGGCGGGCCCGTCGCTGTGCGGCCCCTGATCAGGTCGCCGTCCTGTTGCGGCGGGCCGAGCACCGCCGTCGGGAGGCCACCGAGCTGCGCTCGCGACTGTCGGCACGGGGTGCCGCCCTCGGATCGGGCCGGGTCGAGCGGCTCGTGGATTCACCTGTCCGTCGGCAGCAGTTCAAGCCCTAGACGCCCGCCCGCCAGTGGAGATGATCACAATGGGAACCGTGCTGATGGTCCTTGTTGCCTGGCTCTTCGTGTCGGCGCTCACCGCAGCGGTGTGCTGCTTGTTGGTCCGCGGCGGGCAGGAGGCGGACCGCGTCGTCCACTCCGCTCCCGCCCCGCTGGTCCCGGCCGGACGACGGTCGGCCCCGTCGCCGCGCCGACCGCTGGAGGGGATGGCAGAGTTCAGCGGGTGAAGACCTGGCTCGATGCTTGGCCGGTGTACCGGCAGCTGACCGGATCAGACCCGCTGGGTCGCGGCAAGGCCGCGCGCAGCAAGGCGACCGAGGCGGTGGTGTCGCGAACCGCGACCGCCGACCGCGTCGCCAAGAGCGTCTGCCCGTACTGCGCCGTGGGCTGCGCGCAGAACGTCTACGTGAAGGACGAGAAGATCGTCCAGATCGAGGGCGATCCGGACTCGCCGGTCAACCGGGGGCGGCTGTGCCCCAAGGGCAGCGCGAGCAAGCAACTGGTCACCAGCCCCACCCGGGTCACCACGGTCAAGTACCGCCGTCCGTTCGGGACGGAGTGGGAGGATCTGGACCTCGACACGGCGATGGAGATGATCGCCGACCGCGTGCTCGAGGCCCGACGGAAGGGCTGGCAGGAAGAGGACGGCGGCCACCGCGTCAACCGCACCATGGGGATAGCGAGCCTCGGAGGGGCGACCCTCGACAACGAGGAGAACTACCTCATGAAGAAGCTCTACAGCGCCCTGGGCGCGATCCAGATCGAGAACCAGGCCCGCATATAGCACTCCGCGACGGTGCCCGGTCTGGGTGCCTCGTTCGGCCGTGGTGGCGCAACCAACTTCCAGGAAGACCTCGCGAACTCCGACTGCATCGTCATCGAGGGTTCGAACATGGCCGAGTGCCATCCGGTGGGGTTCCAGTGGGTGGTGGAGGCGAAGGCGCGTGGCGCCAAGATCGTCCACATCGATCCCCGATTCACCCGGACCAGCGCGATCGCCGATCTGCACGTGCCGCTGCGCATGGGCACCGACATCGCGTTCCTCGGCGGCCTCATCAAGTACGTGCTCGACAACGACCTGTACTTCAAGGAGTACGTCCTCGCCTACACCAACGCCGCCGCGCTGGTGGGTGGGGACTTCGTCGACGCCGAGGACCTC
>JALYMS010000140.1 GCA_030773535.1 Actinomycetota bacterium
GTGATGTTCCGCCTGGTGGTCTACATCGACCTCCCCACCGGTTACATCCCCTTCATGCAGGTCTGAGGCTCACCGACGGTGTCGCCACTGGCCGCGTTCCTCCGTGGCAGGCGCCGGGCGGTGGCCGGGATGCCGGAGTACGGTCCGCTGGCATGCGGGTAGTGATCGCCGGGGCCAACGGCCGGGTCGGACGCCGGCTGGGCCGGCTGCTGGTTGCCCGTGGCGACCGTGTCGTCGGAATCGTGCGCAAGGCGGAGCACGAGGAAGCCCTGAGTTCCGCCGGCGTGGAGCCGGTGCTGCTCGATCTGGAGCAGGCGACGGTCGACCAGGTGGCCGCCATCGTCGTGGACAACGACGTGGTCGTCTTCGCCGCCGGAACGCGGCTGGGTGACGAGGCGGACCTGGGCCGCAAGGACGCGGTGGACCGCGCGGCGGCGATCCTGCTGGCCGACGCCGCAGGCGAGGCCGCGGTGCGCCGGTACGTGATGATGTCGTCGATGGGGGTGGAGACGCTGGACGGCGGCGGCCCGCTCCCCGGGGGCCTCGACGAGCTCTACCTGCGGGCCAAGCGGGCGGCGGAGGACGGCGTGCGGGCCCGGCCCGTGGTCGACCTGACCGTGCTGCGTCCGGGCCGGCTGACCGACGAGCCAGGAGCCGGCCGGGTAATGCTTGCCCGCAGCGTGCCTTTCGGCAGCGTCTCCCGTGACGACGTCGCCGCGGTTCTGCTCGCCCTGCTGGACTCGCCGGTTGCTGGACTGACCCTCGAGGTGGTCGCGGGGGAGACTCCGGTCGCCGAGGCGGTCTCCACAGCTGTTACCGCCGCGGCTTGAGCCCGCGGGCCGTCCGGCGCGGGCGACGTAGCCGCTCAGGCGGCGGCCAGCAGCAGTTGCCTCAGCGGGGTCGCGACGTCCGCGGCCCGGTCGGCGGGGATCGTCGCCCCCTGCGTCAGCGCCCTGCGCACCACCATGTAGTCGCCGGGGGCGTTCACCGCGTCGGCGGCCAGCAGCCGTCCGCCGCGGTAGTACAGGACCGAGAAGCGCTCGCTGTCGGGGTCGCCGCGGACCACGTATTCGTCGAAGCCGGCGGCCAGCCCGGCGATCTGCAGCCGCAGTTCTCCCTGGTTCGACCAGAACCACGGCACGTTCGGGGGCGCCTCGAGCTTGCCCATGAGAGTGGCGGCGGCCGTCGCCGCCTGCGTGACCGCGTTGTTGACCGACTCCAGGCGGACCCGTCCCTCGCCGGTGACCGGGTGCGGCAGGACGGTGCAGTCGCCCGCCGCCACGACTGCGGGGTTGCTGGTCCGCGCGTACCGGTCGACGACGATGCCGCCGTCGCACTCGAGGCCGAGCTGCTCGGCCAGCTCCGTGCGCGGGACGACGCCGACGCCGACCATCACCAGGTCGGCCGGCAGCTCTACGCCGTCGGTCAGCACCACGGTGGTCACCCGACCGCCCTCGCCGCGAAAGCCCACCACGCCGGTGTTCAACAGCACCGTGGCGCCGCGGCGCTCGTGCGCCTCCTTGTAGAAGGTCGAGACGACGGGCGCCACGGCCCGGGCGATCAGCCGCTCGAGCGCCTCCACGACGGTGACCTCCAGGCCCCGGGCACGGGCGACCGCGGCTGCCTCGAGCCCGACGAAGCCCCCGCCCACGACGACGACCCGCCGCGCATGGGCCAGGTGGTCCCGCAGCCGGCGGGCGTCGTCGAGGTCCCGCAGGTAGCAGATGCCGTCCAGGTCGGCGCCCGGCACGGCCAGTCGCCGCGGTGCTGCTCCGGTGGTGAGCGCCAGCCGATCGAAGGACAGCTCCCACCCGCCCCCCGTCCGGGCCGAACCCGCCCCGGAACCGTCGGCGTGCAGCCGGAGGTGGTCCACCCGCTCGCCGCAGACCAGGTCGATGTCCTGCTCGGCGTAGAAGGACGGGGCGCGGAACGCGAGCATGCTGCCGTCGGCGGTGCCCGCCAGGTACTCCTTGGACAGCGGCGGCCGCTGGTAGGGCGGATGTGCCTCCGCACCGACGAGCGTGATCACGCCCGTCTCGCCGAGCTCGCGCAGGGAGACCGCCAGCTGGAGGCCGGCCTGACTGGCACCGACGATGAGCGTGCCTGCGTCCAAGCGTGCCTCCCGGCTTCCGATCCTCCGTGAAAGGTAATACCATTAATCCAGTCGCGGAAGACGTCCGCACGAACCTTGCCCAGTCGGAGCAGGGGGCGTCAGCGTGGTCCGACGGACGAGCATGGCGACGGTCTGCGTCGCCGAAGCGGACGAGGGAAGGACGCGACCGTGCCCAAGGTGACCTACGTCGGCATCGACGGTCAGGAGCGCACCGTCGAGGCGGTCGACGGCGAGTCGGTGATGGCGACGGCCGTCAAGAACGGCGTCCCCG
>JALYMS010000141.1 GCA_030773535.1 Actinomycetota bacterium
GGCCGGAACCGCCGCGACGACGACGGCGGCGCGGCTTGCCGCCGCTCCCCTCGCCGGAGCCGCCGGACGAGCCCTCCGCCGGGTTCGGCGCGGCCGGTGCGGACGCGCCGTCGGCGGGAGCCGCGCCGGTACCGCGGGTGCGACGCCGAGGCCGGCTCTTACCGCCGCCGGTCTGGTCGCCGTCGGCTGGGCTCTCGCCCTGCCTGCCGCCCGTCGGGCCCCGTGAGTCGCTCCGACCGCCGGAGCTGCGTCCGCCCGGGTCGCGCCCTCCGGAGGACGCCGGGCGGTTGCGCTTTCCGGTCTCGCCGAGGTCCTCGAGCGTCTCCGCGTCGAGGCCCTCGCGGGTGCGCTGCGACCGCGGCAGACGGCCGGTGGCCGTCTCGGGCACGTCGAGGTCGGTGTAGACCCAGGGCGAGGTGGAGTACGTCTCCGGCGGGTCGTCGAACCCGAGGTCGAGCGCCTTGTTGATCAGCTGCCACCGGGGGATGTCGTCCCAGTCGACCAGCGTGACCGCGACGCCCGTGCTGCCGGCTCGGCCGGTGCGGCCGATGCGGTGCACGTAGGTCTTCTCGTCCTCGGGGCACTGGTAGTTGACGACGTGGCTGACGCCGGTGACGTCGATCCCGCGAGCGGCGACGTCGGTGGCGACCAGGACGTCGACCTTGCCGCTGCGGAAGGCCCGGAGCGCCTGCTCGCGGGCGCCCTGACCGAGGTCACCGTGCACGGCGGCCGCGGCGAACCCGCGGTCGACGAGCTCGTCGGCCACCTTCTGCGCCGTGCGCTTGGTGCGGCAGAAGACCATCACCAGGCCGCGGTCGCGTGACTGCAGCACCCGGGAGAGCAGTTCGGGCTTGTCCAAGTTGTGTGCCCGGTAGATGAACTGGGTGGTCTGCGGAACCGTCGAGCCCTCGTCGTTGCCGTGCGCCCGGATGTGGGTCGGCTGCGTCATGAAGGACCGGGACAGGGTCACGATCGGGCCCGGCATGGTGGCGGAGAACAGCATCGTCTGCCGCTTGTCCGGAACCATGGCCAGGACCCGCTCGATGTCGGGGAGGAACCCCAGGTCGAGCATCTCGTCGGCCTCGTCGAGGACCAGGACCTTGACCTTGCCCAGGATGAGGTGCCCCTGCTGGGCCAGGTCGAGCAGCCGGCCAGGAGTTCCGACGACGATCTCCACGCCCGCCTGGAGTGCTGCGACCTGCGGCTCGAACGCGCGGCCGCCGTAGATGGCCTGCACACGGATGCCGCGTTTGGCGCCGGCGGTGGCCAGGTCGCGGGACACCTGCACGCAGAGCTCACGGGTGGGGACGACGACCAGAGCCTGCGGAACGCCGTCGCCGCCCTCGGCCGGCGGGACCACGCGCTGCAGCATCGGGACGCCGAAACCGAGGGTCTTGCCAGTGCCGGTGCGCGCCTGGCCGATGAGGTCGTGGCCGGCCAGGGCGAGCGGAAGGGTCAGCTCCTGGATGGCGAAGGTGCGGTGGATGCCCACCTCGGCCAAGGCGGCGACGACGTCGGGGTGGACGTCGAAGTCGCTGAACGGCGGGCTGTCGGGGGCGACGGGTGCGCCGCCCAGCTTCTCGACGGACTGCGCGATCTGCTCGGGGTCCGGTGCGCCGATCTCGGCGTGCTCGAGGGCCACGGCGTCGGTGGGCAGGGCGTCGCTGGGCGCGGCGGCGGAGGGGGCGTTCTCGGGCTGGATGTTCTCGGTGGAGGTCAGTGCTCTCGCCTCTGGTCTGCTGGGGGACCGGCTCCGCCGGCGGGAGTCCGCAGCGTCGAGCCCGTCCGCGGTCGGTTGTCGCGGGATCGGTTCCAGCGCCGACGCGGCCAGCAGACCGGGCGAACATGCTCCACCCGGGAGAAAGCCCTCGGCGGGCTCTCGATCACCGGCCCGAGGGGCGGCGTCCAGCGGTGTCAGCGCACAGATACAACGAGCGATCCGGAAGGTTCGCCGATTCCATGGTAGCGCGGGCACCGGCTAGCCTCGGCGGTTCGCGCGACCCGGCACCCCGGCCGGCTCCCCGCCGACCGGTCCCCCGAGCCCCAGGAGCGTTCTGTGACGCAGGCCGACCGCCGAGCCGTCGTCGACCTGCTGGGCGTGCTCGCCTACGCCGAACTGACCGCCTTCGACCGGCTGGCCGAGGACGCCCGGCTAGCCCCCACTCTGCACGGCCGGGCCTCCCTGGCCCGCATGGCGGCGGCCGAGATCACCCACCACGTGCGGCTCACCGATCGGCTGTCGGACCTGGGCGTCGACCCCTCCGATGCGATGGCCCCGTTCGTCTCGGCGTTGGACACCTTCCACGAGAGCACGCGTCCCAGCACCTGGCTGGAGGGCCTGGTCAAGGCCTACGTCGGTGACGGGCTGGCCACCGACTTCTACCGCGAGATCGCCTCATTCCTACCCGAACCCGACCGGGCGCTCGTGCTCGACGTGCTCGGCGACACGGGGCACGCGGACTTTGCCGTGCGCGAGGTGCGGGCAGCCATCCGCGCCAACCGGCGCGTCGCCGGCCGGCTGGCCCTCTGGGGACGGCGCCTGGTGGGGGAGGCCATCACCCGCTCCCAGGCGGTCATCGCGGAGAACGACCGGCTGGCCGAGCTGATCGTCGGCGGCACCGGCGACCTGACCGGCGTGGGCCGCCTCATCCAGCGGATCACCGATGCGCACACCGAGCGGATGAAGACGCTCGGCCTCAACCCCTGAGGAGGCCCCGATGCCGCACCTGCTGGTCATCGGTGCCGGCCCCGGCATCGCCGCAGCGACCGCGCGACGGCTGGGCCGCGACGGGTACGCCGTCTCACTGGTGGCCCGACGCGAGGATCCGCTGGCCGAGCTGGCCGCAGCGCTGCGGGTCGACGGTGTCCCGGTCGGCTGGACGGCGGCCGACGCCGGTGACGCGGCCGGCCTGAGCGGCGCCGTCCAGGGATTGCTCGATGCGACCGGCCCGGTGGACGTCCTGCTCTACAACGTCTCCGTCGGCCGGATGGCCGGGATCCCCGAGCTGTCGCCGGCCGACCTCGCGGCCGATCTGGCGGCGGGCGCCGTCGGCCTGCAGACGGGGGTGCGGGCGGTGCTGCCCGGTATGCGCGACCGCGGGCCGGGCACGGTGCTGGTGACCGGCGGTGGCTCGGCGGACCGGCCGATGACGTCGATGGCCAGCCTCGGGGTGCAGAAGGCTGCGGTGCGCGCCCTGGCCCAGGTCCAGGCCGCAGCGCTGGCGCCCTACGGCGTGCACGTGGCGACGGTGACCATCCGCGGGCTGGTGGGGGAGGGCCGACAGGTCTCCCCTCAGCGCATCGCCGACCTCTACGCCGAGCTGGTCGCCGAGACCTCGGGCCCCCGCGAGCACTGGCGCAGCGTCGTCGACGTGCCCTGACACTGCGATGACACTGCAATCCTCCGGATCGCACCGCGGCCAGGTGCCGTCCGCTGCTGCGTTGAGCCGCTTCGTCGCGCCTGCGCGGGACCCTCCGGGCCCCACTCGCCGCGACAACGCCGACGGGGCGCCCTCCGCACGTGCGGAGAACGCCCCGGGGGCCGGTCCGGTCAGACCTTGAACTGGCCCACCAGACGGGACAGCTCTCCGGTGACCTCGGCGAGGCCCTCGGCGGCGGCCTGGGTCTGGGCCGCGTCGGCGCCCGTCTCGGTGCTCACCGTGGAGATGGTCGTGATCGACCCGGCGATCGAGCCGGTGCCCTGCGCGGCCTCGCTGACCGACCGGGACATCTCGTTGGTCGTCGCCGTCTGCTCCTCGACCGCGCTGGCGATGGTGGTCTGGTAGTCGCTGATCCGGGAGATCACCTCGTCGATCCGCGCGATGGCCGCGATCGCACCCGTGGTGTCGGCCTGGATCGCCTCCACCCGGCGGACGATGTCCTCGGTCGCCTTGGAGGTCTCCTGAGCCAGCTCCTTGACCTCGTTGGCCACGACGGCGAAGCCCTTGCCGGCCCACCTGCGCGGGCAGCCTCGATGGTCGCGTTGAGCGCCAGCAGGTTGGTCTGCTCGGCGATCGAGGTGATCACCTTCACGACGTCCCCGATGGCGCGACGACTCGCCGAGCTGGGTCACCGTGCTCCCGGTCTCCGCGGCCACCCGCACCGCCTCGCCGGCCATGCGCGCCGCCTCGTTGGCGTTGGTCGCGATCTCCCGGATGCTGGCGCCCATCTCCTCGGC
>JALYMS010000142.1 GCA_030773535.1 Actinomycetota bacterium
GAGGGCGACGGTTCTTCGCGACCCCCGTCGCCCGGGGGTGCACCGCATGAAGGTTCGATACGACCGCATCGGCGACGGCCTGGCCCTGCTCGCCGGGGCCCGGCCCGACGTGCTGGCGGCAGCGCCAGGGGCCCGCGCCAAGTTTGTGGCGCTGGGCGGCGTGCTGCTCAGCACCGGCGGGCTGGCGACGGTGTCGATGGCGTTCGCGGTGCACATGGCCCTGGGCGCGTGGTGGCCGCTGGCGCTGCTGGTCGGGCTCGCGTGGGGCCTGGTCGTGGTCAACCTCGACCGGATGCTGCTGGTCGGGATGGCGCACGACTCCTCGCCCAAGCGCAACGCGGTGCTCGCCGTCCCGCGGGTCGGGCTGGCCCTGGTGCTCGGCGTCGTCATCGCGACGCCGCTGACCATGCAGGTGTTCGCCAAGGAGATCGACACCGAGATCGTGACGATGCAGGCCGAGTCGGCCGACGCCTACCGGGCCTCGCTGGCCGACGACGCTCGGTTCGCGCACCTGCCGGAGCTGGCGGAGCGGATCGCGATGGCGGAGGCCGTGGTCGCCAGTGGCGGACGGGCGGACTCCGGGTTGGACGTCGTGCGCGGGGAGGTGACGGCCAAGCAGGCGGCGCTCGACTCGGCGATGGACGTGTCGCGGACGCTGGAAGCCAAGGCGCAGTGCGAGCTCGACGGTTCGTGCGGCACCGGCGACGCCGGGAGGGGCCAGGCGTACCTGGAGGCACGCGCCGCCGCTGACGCGCAGGCCGCGGTCGTGGCGTCGGCGCGGACGGCGCTGGAGGCCGCCGTCGCATCGGCGTCGGCCGCCGAGGGGCGCAGTGCCTCGCTCGCGGCGTCGTCCCTGGACGACGACCGGGCCGAGTTGGCCCGGCTGAGCGCGGAGCAGGACCGGCTGCAGGCCTCGTTCGACGCGACGAACGAGGGCTCGGGCGGGCTGCTGCTGCGGCTGGAGGCACTGGACCGGCTGGGCGACGAGAACACGACCCTGGCGCTGGCGCAGTTCATGCTCGCGCTGCTGTTCATGTGCGTGGAGCTGCTGCCGGTGCTGATGAAGCTGCTGCTGAACTTCAGCCCGCCCACCGCCTACGACCGGCTGGCGGCGCTGCGCGACTCCGGCGACGTGGAGATCGAGGAGATGGCGCAGGAGTCGCGGCGGACCGTGGCGCAGGCCAAGGAGGAGTTGCTGGTGCTCGCCGAGAAGGAGCGGGTCGACCGGCAGAAGGAGGCGATCCTGGCGCGGCGTCGCGCAGCCATCGCGGAGGCGACCGCCAAGACCGAGGCCCCGGCTGCGCCCGCCGCGCAGGAGGACGCCGCGGAGCTGCCCCGGCAGATGTGGGACACCGGCCCGATCCGCGACCTGGCCCGTAGCGCGGCCGCCCGGACGGTGCGCAGCGTGCGTCGCAAGCCGGCGGACCGGGTGCCCACGGCGGTCTAGGGCGTTTCCTCGAGGACGCGGGGACGGGCCGGCACGGTGACCAGCAGGATGGCGGCCGCCACGGCGATCGCGCCGACCACCAGCCCGGCGGACAGCCGCTCGTCGAAGATGAGCACGCCGTAGACGGCGGCGAGGATCGGCACCGCGAAGATGTAGCTGCTCACGACCCCGGCGTCCCCGCGCTCGAGCAGTGCGAACTGCAGCAGGTAGCCGCCGGCGAGTGAGACGACGCCGGCGTAGAAGATCGAGATTCCCAGCGAGCCGGTCCAGCGGACGGGCTCGTCGGTAGTGGTCGCGAAGGCGATGAGCGGCAGCGAGCCGTAGACGAAGCCGAGGAGGAGCGCCGGCGGCAGGGGCACCGCGCGCGGTCCGGTGGTGACGGCCTTGACCACGACCGTGCCCACGGCGAAGCAGACGGCCGCGGCCAGGAAGAGCAGAACGGCCTGCCAGACGCGGGGCCCGGGGTTTGCGCCCGACAGCTCACCGAGGACGGCGAGGGCGATGCCGGCCCAGCCGACGAAGAGCCCGACGACCTGGCGCCGGGTCAGCCGCTCATTCAGGAAGAGCCGGGCCATCCCGGCGACGAGCAGCGGTTGGGCGTAGATCAGCACGACGCCGAACCCGATGCCGGACAGCTCCAGGCCCAGGGTGGAGAACACCAGGAACCCGGCGACCGACACCGCGCCCAGGACGAGTCCGACGAGGTGGACCCGCGGTCGGCGGAGAGCTCGCCCGAGCCCGGCGGCGTCCCGGATGAGCAGCGCCGCGAGCAGGACGGGGACGGCGGCCAGCGCGCGCTGGGCGGTGAAGACCTCGGCCGGGGCGTCGCGCAGGGCCAGCTCGACGAAGATGAACGCCGAGCTCCAGACCAGGCACAGCACCACGGCGAGCAGCGGCGTGGAGATGCGGCGTCGAACCCGGGCGTCGGCCACCCCGCCATCCAATCCCAGCAGCTGGTGAGGGCTGGGGCCGGTACGTGCCCTGGTGGCGACGGGAGGCCCCGGGCCGGCGCCCAGGGTCCCGGTCACCGCGGAACGATCGCGACCGCGCAGCGGAGACACGGCACCCGGCCGAGCCGCGCATCCGCGGTGAGGAGAGCGCACCCGTCGGCCAACGCCGTCCGTGCATCTCCCGCGTTCAGCAGTGCTGACACCGCTGCCGACGCGTCGAGGATGATCACCGTGCTGTGCGACCGGCGTCCAGGCCTTCGACGATGTCCGGAGGAGTGATGCCATGGTCGGGCAAGGCAGCCTGACCGGCGCAGTGCGCGGACGTCGACTCGGGCACGCCCAGCGCCGGGTTCCGGTCGAAGAAGCCGACCGGCTTGAGCGTGAACCCGGCGTAGTCGACCGGCATGACCGGCCAGTCCTCGGGCCGCGGGAAGTGGGTCAGCCCGAAGGTGTGCCAGAGGACGACGTCTCGACCCTCCAGCGGGCGGTCGTTCGCGACGAACGTGGGGAGGCCGCCCGAGCCCGGGTGCTGGTTGACGAAGTCGCCGGCGGGATAGCGCTCGGCGGGCTCGTACGGAGTGACCCACAGGTTCTTGGTGGCGAACGTTGCCCGCTTGGCCACCGACGAGGCGGCGTCGGCCAGCAGCAGCGGGGCTGCCTGCGGGTACAGCGCGTACCCGACCGGCTGGCCCAGCCGGTTGCGCACGTCTTGGTTGACCACGTGCCACACGCGGCCGACCGTCGCGTCCGCCGTCCGCTGGGCCTGCGACTCCGACGTCAGGGGCGTCATCGAGCGGGTGAAGGCGTTCCCGTAGGGGTTGGTGTCGCTCATCGGCTGCCGCACGGCGTCGACCTCGTAGACGGTGTTCGCACGCCCGTCGACGGCCATGTCGAGCCGTGCGCAGAACAGGTGCTGGTGATAGGGCGCCCCGAGCCCAGGCGCGATCTCGGTCGCGTACGGGTGCTCCTCGCCGCGGAAAGCGGACGTGAAGACGACGCCGGTCGACTTGCTCTCCAGCGCGATGGTGCCGTCGAGGTAGAGGTACCAGTAGAAGCCGTAGTCGTAGTTGCCGACGGTGGTGAAGAAGCTGACCACCAGCCGGCGCTGCCGCCGGGTCTCCGCCATACCGGTGAACAGGTCGGTGTGCTTCCAGAGGACGCCGTAGTCCTCCTCGTGCATGCAGATGGCATTGCGGAGCGTGCGCGGGGCACCGTCCTCGCCGGCGATAGTGGCGTCGAAGTAGTGGATCTCGCCGAGGCAGTCGCAGCCGAGCTCGAGGGAGTTGGTGAAGCGGCCGAAGAGGTACTCGCCGGTGTCGAAGTAGTTCTGCCAGAACCGGACCGGTGAGGGGTCGGAGTAGGGCACGACCATCTCCGCGATCGAGGCCCGGTAGATGACCGACCGGCCGTCGACGGAGAGCTGGTGCAGGGTCAGGCCCTCGCGGGCGTCGTAGCCGATGCGGAACCGCCAGCCCGCCCAGGTGACCTCGTCGCCGTCGACGGTGAAGCTCGGCCCCTCGGGCTGGGTGATCTCGATCGGCCTGAGGTCGGTGCGGGTGGGCTGGGCGTGCGGTTCGGCGTCCCACTCGCCGCGCTCGACCGGTACCGGCAGGTCGAGGTGGTCGTGCACCGCCGTCGCGACGCCGCGAGTGAGGTCGACGTAGGCGACGACGCCGTCGACCGGGTGCGCCCACGGCATGTCCGACGGATTGCTCTGGTGGAACCCGAGGACCCGGATGGTGCGGTGACCGGACTCGTCCTCGAAGTACGAGCCGGCCGACAGCGGCACCGCCCGGACGTTAGCGACGTCCAGCCCGCGCTTGGCCATGGCCGTGACCCAGCGCTCGTCCTCGGCGAGGATCGGCTCGATCGCGCCGAACTCCTCCTCCAGGATCGGCACCTGGCCGTCGGCCACGCCGTCGATCTCGACGTTGTGGACGACGGAGCCGCCGGTGACAGAGACGGTGACGTCGCGGCCGTCGCCGGTGCTGCGGTCCAGCAGCAGCACGCGGACCCGCCGCTCGATCGGATCGCCCGGCGTGAATGCGAGGACGTCGTCCTTGTGCGGTTCGATCAGCCCGACGTAGACGAACCTCGTGTCCTTCCCCACGAGGCCGGCCTCGCGGACGACCTGTGCGGCCGCGGCAATCTCGTCGGCGGTGAGCCGGGCGAGCGGGTGGGTGACGGTGCGGACCTCGGTCGTCGTCATGCCTCGTCTCTACTCGGATCGGCGGGCCGGCGGAAGAGGCGGTGTGGACTGGGCCCGGCGCAGGTCGCGATCCCGCCCGGCAGCCCGCCGAACGTGGAGCCGGTTCAGTTGCCCTGCCGCGAGGTGGCCTCGTCCACGGCGTCGCGCAGGGAGTCCAGCGCATCCTTCGCTCGGGCCGCTGCCTCCTCGGTCAGGTCGCCCCGGTCCTCGAGCTTGTCCAGGCGCTCCTCGAACTCGTCGATCTCCTCCACGTCGGGCTCGTCCTCCCGGAGGGACCGGCGGACCTTGTCCAGGCGGTCGTAGACGTCCCCGACCTCGTCCTCGGCCAGAGCGCCGGAACCGGCGGCGTCGTCGATGGCGGCCTCCAGATCGGCCAGCGCCGTCCGCACGGGGTCGCCCCCACCGGTCGGCGACGGAGGCGCCTCGCTCTCCGGGGTCTGCGCCGGGGGTGGCGGCGCGGACGGCGGCGCGATGGTGGAGGTGGGGGCGGAGGTCGAGGGATCGGCAGCTGCGCCCGGGTCGGGACTGTCCAGACCGGTCAGGACGACCGCGGCGAGTGCCAGCAGCAGCACGGCAGCGGCAGCGGCCGGCCACAGCCAGCGGCGTCGACGGCGCGCGGTACGTGCCGGATCCGGCGGGCCGGTCGGGGCCGGCGCGGGCAGCTGCCGGGTGCGCCCGTCGTGCGCCACGGGCAGCACGGCGGTGACGGGGGCGAAGGAGGCGGTGTGCGCCTCCGCGCCGGCCAGCCCGCCCAGGGTGGCCGCGGCGTCGGCGGCGGTGGGGCGTGCCGACGGGTCCTTGTCGAGCATCCGCAGCAGCAGCCGCTGGAGGTCGATGGGGGTGTCAGGGCGGAGCGCCGCAGGGGACGGCGGCGGCGCGTGCAGGTGCTGGGCCAGCCCGGCGCTGCCGTCCGCGGGGAACGGGGTGCGCCCGGTGAGCAGCGCGAACAGCACCCCACCGAGGGCGTACACGTCGGCGGGCGGTCCGGGGGGAGCGCCGGAGATGACCTCCGGCGCCAGGTAGGGAACGCTGCCGAGGATCAGACCGGTGCTCGTAAGCGGACCCTGACCGCCGGTCGCGGTGGCGTCGGCGAGCCGGGCGATGCCCAGGTCCAGCAGGACGACCGAGCCGTCGGCGGTGAGCATGAGGTTGGCCGGCTTGACGTCGCGGTGCACGATGCCCGCGGTGTGGGCCGCGGCCAGCGCCGTCGCCGCCTGCCCTCCGTAGCGGGTCACCGCATCGAGGGGCAGCGGGCCCCGCTGGTTGACGAGGGTCTGCAGGTCCGGGCCGGGCAGCAGCGGCATCACGAGCCAGGCCGATGACGCGTCGGTGCCGAAGTCGTGTACGGCCACGATGTGCGGGTGCTGCAGGGAGGCCAGGGTGCGCGCCTCGAAGGCGAACCGGGCCATCGCCGTCGTGTCGGCGGACGTCAGGTCCAGGACCTTGACCGCGACGTCGCGGCCGAGCACGTCGTCGTGCGCGGCGTACACCGTGCCCATGCCGCCACGCCCCAGGACCCGCTCGAGGCGGTAGCGCCCGGCCAGCACGGCTCCGTTCACGGGTCGACTTCCCCTTCGGTCCGCGCGGGCGCGCACTCCGGACGTGCCCTGCGGCCACCATGATCGCCGATCCTGCTCTGCGGCGGCTCGTGTCGACGGCAGGCGACGGGCGGAGGCGGCGGTCGAGCGTGACCTCACCGGCCGAGGTCATGGACGGACGGTCACCTCGACGGCGCCGAGGTGTTCGGCGCTCACCTTGATGGAGGCACCCGGTCGTACCCGGATCAGTCCCAGCGGCGTGCCGGTGAGGACCAGCTGCCCGGGGCGCAGGGACAGGCCGTGGTCGGCCAGGTGCGCCGCCAGCCACCGCAGCGACCCGGCCGGCCCGCCGGGGACGCCGTCCATCGGTCCCTCCTCGACACAGGTTCCGTCGATCCGGACGGTCAACCGCCCGGTCAACGGCTCGTCCTCGCGCCACGGCGTCCCCGCTGACGGGGGCGGCAGCACCACTCCGGCGTGGATGCCGTTGTTGGCCACGAGCTCCTGCAGCGTCGGTGGCTGCCCGCGGAAGACGTAGTTGTGCAGCTCAATGACAGGGAAGACCTGCGCGATCCGGCCGTCATCCCCCAGGCGCACGGCCAGTTCCCCCTCGATCGCCAGCTCGGCGTAGGCGGAGGAGGAGATCTCGCTGCCGGAGGCGTGCAGCTCGGTGTCGTAGAGGAGCCCCCGGATCGGCCCGTCCAGTCCGAACTGCGCGCGAGTGCCCGGCCCGGTGCACCCGACCTTGTAGCCGACCACCCGCTCCGCCGGAGCGCGCAGCGCCGCCACCTCCGCCTGCACCCGGTAGGCCTCGTCGAGGCTCAAGTCGCGTCGCTCGGGGTCGGCGAAGAACGTGCCCGGGGTCCCGGCCCGGTAGTCGGCGAGCTGCCGGGCGGCCAGTGCGCGAGCGAACTCGGTCATGCCCGCACCCTTTCCCCGGATCGGGCGCGCCGCACCCGAGCCGGTCAGCGGGCCCGCACCCGCGCCTGCTCGACGGGATCGTCGGGAACCGTGATGTTCACGCGCGCCATGCACACGCAATACGCATCGCGGCGGGCTGGAGGGGAGGTACACAGGGGACCTCGGCTGCTGGCTGATCACCGTCGGGCCGGTCAGGCCACCTCAGTGACGGCGAGGTTCATGGCGCCGGCGTTGCGGGGGTCGCTCGCGGTGGCGCGGGCGCACGTCGCCGCCGGGCGCAGCCGGTGCATAGCCATGAGGCGACGTCGTCGTACTCCACGGCACCTCCGAGATCGGGCGGGCCGCCGGCGATGCTAGGGACGGCCACCGACAGGACCGGCGTCAGGCATGCGTGTCGATGACGTCCAGACCGTTGGTCCGCCAGGCTGTCAGGAGTTCCCGGTCGCCGCTCACCGCGACGGCACCCGGTCCGGCGAGGCGCAGTGCCGCAGCGCAATGGACGGCGTCGTATCCCCGCAGTGGCAGTTGCGTCGTGAGTGCGGCGGCTTCGCGGACGAGAGCTTCATCGACGACCATGTCATGGAGTTG
>JALYMS010000143.1 GCA_030773535.1 Actinomycetota bacterium
CGCTGCGGCGGCGTCGGTCCGCAGCACCGCCCGCCGCGCCGCGCCGCGGCCCGCAACTGCCCCACCGTCCTCCCCGCCGCGCCGGCCATCAGCGCCGCCTCCACCTCCCCCCGCGCCTTGGCGGACAGCGGAGCGAGGACCTCGACCAGCATCCGGACGTGCGCCCAGCTGATCCTGCCGGCTTCCAGCGCGGCCAGCGTCGCCGGCAGCTGCTCGACCACCGTCACCGACTCGGCCAGCAGCCGCGACGCACCGGCCGAGGACAGCCCGAGGGCGACCATCACCTCGTCCACGGCCCACTCGCTCACGGCGGTCAGCACCGCCGGACGGGCCGCCCGGGACGCGGCCGCCGCAGCCCCGACATCCACAGCCGGCCGGCCCGCGCCAGCTCCGCCGCCTCCCGGCACTGCCGCAGGTGAGCGGCCCTGGCCGCCGCCAGGTGCCCGGCGCCCCGCTCCAGCAGGCGGGCGAAAGCCGTCAGCTCGTCCGAGACCGCTTCGTCGACATCGACGGTGCCGAGGCGGCGCGCGGCGAGGTCTCCCTCCAACACGAACGGCGTCATCGGTGGGCCGGCACGAACTCCACCGAATACCTCGTCGGCCGCTCGCCGACCCGCTGCGCAGCATTCCCTCGAACGCCGATGGACGCTCGGAGAGCATCGCGTCGAGTTCGATCCTGTTCGACTCCAGGGGCCGCCTACGACAGTTTCGCGCTCGTGCACAGTTGGGGGACCGCAACCCGTCGCGGCAGGCGGGTCAGCGGGAACCGATGCCCCGCGAGCGCGCGGCGACGACCACCAGTTCGACCACCGTCTCCACCGCGAGGGCGGTGCTGTCGACCACCAGGTGGTAGTGCTTGGCCGCCGATGGGTCGGTCCGGTAGAAGTGCCGGACGTAGGCCTCGCGGGTGCGGTCGTTGCCCTCCATCTCGCGCCGGACCTCGTCCCGCGGGCGACCCGACTGCTCGACCGCGGCCTCCAGCCGCCGTTCGCGCGGTCCGTCCAGGCGCACGTGCAGCACGTCCGGCCGGTCGCGGAGCACCATCGCGCCGGCCCGCCCCAGGACCACTCCCCCGGCCCCGTCGGCGATCTCGGCGAGGACCCGCTCGGTCTGCTCGCGGTACGCGCGGGCATCGGGCAGGGCCGACGTGGGCAACACCCCGCCCACCGGGTCCGGCATGGTCCCGAGGGAGGCGACGAGCCGCCACAGCCCCCGGACGACGGTCTCGTCGTTCGCCTCCGCCTCGGCGACCGAGACCCCGAGACGCCCGGCCACCTGTGCCGGGATCACCCGGTCGTGGAAGGGCAGGTCCAGCCGCTCGGCCACGGCCGGGGCGACCTCGGCTCCCCCTGCCCCGTACGCCGCCGAGAAGGTCACGACGCCCATGTCGGCTCCTCCGTCCCGTTCGCCGAGCTCCCGTCGGACGAGGAGGGTGCCACCCCGGCCAGCTCCTTGCCCAGGAAGACGGCGTCGGGGGCGCAGGCGTACACGCCGTAGCCGGCCACCGGCCCGTAGCCGAGCTGCTCATAGAGCGCCAGCGCCTCCGGCTGGCGCCCCCCGGAGTTCAGCACGACCGACCGACATCCCGCTTCGGCCGCGCTGCTCTCGAGCACCGCCACGATCCGCTGCGCGATCCCGCACCGGCGGAAGTCCGGCGCGACGTAGACCCGCTTGATCTCCGCGACGTCCCCGCCCATTGTCCGCCACGCGCCCGACCCGACCGGCTCGCCGTCGATCTCGGCGGCGACGAACAACCCCTGCGGCGGCAGGAACTCCCCCGGCTCGACGACCGCCTCGTCACGGCCTCCGTAGCGCGCGACGTACTCCTGCTGCACCTGCTCCACGAGTTCCTGCGCCACCGGATCGTCGTAGGGCAGCGCCCGCAACCGGACGACGGCGCCGTTCCGCAGCACCTCCTCGACGAGGAGGGGACGGTCAGCCGAAGTGGACATGCCCGGCACCCTCCGCACCGACGGAGCGCACCACCGACTCGGCCGCCTCGCCGCTCACCAGCACCCCCGGCTTCTTCTTCCCGGCTGCCCGCACCGCCCCGATCGCCGTCCAGCCCTCGGGCAGCGGGATGCGCGGCGGGAACGTCGCCACCAGGGCGTGGTCCTCGCCGCCGGTCAACACCCAGGACATGGGGTCGGCGCCCAGCGCCGCGGCGACCTGCTGCAGCGGTCCGGCCGGCTCCAGGCAGGCGGAGGTCAGGGCGGCCCGGTCGAGGTCGACGATCACGCCGCTGTCGGCGGCGATGTGACCGGTGTCGGCGAGCAACCCGTCGCTGACGTCGCACATCGCGCGGGCCCCCGCATCCGCGGCGGCAGGTCCGGCCGCGTACGGCGGGGATGGTCGCCGGTGCGCCGCCACTGCGGCGAGCGGGCTGCTGAAGCCCCGCCGAAGGACGGCGAGGCCGCAGGCCGACCAACCCAGGCGCCCGGCGAGCGCCACGACGTCGCCGGGACGGGCACCCGACCGGAGGACCGCAGGGCGCCCGTACAGATCGCCGAGCGCCGTCACCGAGATGACCACCGCCGCGCTGTCGGAGGCAGCGGCCACCAGATCGCCCCCGACGACGGCGGCGCCGAGCGGGGCGCACTCGGCGGCGAGGCCGGCCGCCACGCCCTCCAGCCAGGCGGTCTGGGTGTCCGCCGGGCAGGCGACCCCGACGAGCAGCGCCGAGGTCACGCCGCCCATCGCGGCGACGTCGGCGAGGTTGGCCGCGGCGGCCTTGTGCCCGATGTCCTCGGGCGAGGACCAGTCGCGCCGGAAGTGCCGGCCCTCGACGAGCACGTCAGTGGTGGCGACGACCCGCTTGTCCGGTGCGCGCACCACCGCGGCGTCGTCCCCCGGCCCGACCTCGGCGGACCGCGCCGTGCCGGCCTGCGCCAGCACCCGTGCGATCACCCCGAACTCACCAACGACGCGGACCGTGTCCGCCGGGTCGCCGCGAGGGACGAGGGGCCGGGGCCGAGTCATCGGTTCCCTCCGGTCGCTGGGGTAGGTTGCCGAATTGTCCGCCGGCCGGCCGGGACGACGTGCCGGCAGTGTCGCCCGAGGGAAGGTCTTCCGTGGTCCACGCCTACATCCTCATCCAGACCGAAGTCGGCAAGGCCGCCCAGGTCGCCTCGACCATCAGCGAGATCGACGGCGTGGCCAAGGCCGAGGACGTCACGGGTCCCTACGACGTCATCGTGCGAGCCGAGGCGGAGACGATCGACGAGCTCGGACGCCTGGTCGTCGCCCGGGTGCAGTCGGTCGACGGGATCACCCGGACCCTGACCTGCCCCGTCGTCAACATCTGAACATCTTCCCGTCCGACCGATCCCGCTGACACCCATGGTCTCGAACACCGCCGCCCCGCCCGACCTGCCGCCCGCGCCGCCCGAGGACCCGCTGCGCCGGATCGCGCTCCTGACGCTCGCCGTGCTGGTCCCGGTGGTCGTCGCGGTCGTGGTGCTGGTCAACGTGCTGGGCGGCCGGGCCGGGGCGCCGGACCACTCGGGACACGAGGGGCCGGCCGACATCGAGGGTGGCGCGCCGTCCGGGCGAGCGGATCTGCCCGTCCTGCCGGTCGAGGTCCCCCCGGTGACCCCCGAGGCCGACGCCTCCTGTCCGGCGGTGATGTCCGGGCTGCCCCTGGACCTGCAGGCCGAGCCATCCCGGAAGGTCCAGTCCGATTCCCCGTTCGCCTACGCCTGGGGCGAGCCGCCCGTGGTGCTGGTCTGCGGCGTGCAGCGGCCGGCCGGATACGTCGCGGGGGCGTCAGCGATCCAGATCAACGGTGTGCAGTGGTTCGTCGACATCAGTGACCCCCAGAAGACGGTGTGGACGACGGTCGACCGGCCGGTCTACGTGGAGGTGACCCTGCCCCCGTCGGTCGACAGCGCACCGGTCACCGCCCTCACGGTCCCGATCGCGCAGGCCCTGCCCTACCGGGAGCCCGAACCCAGCCGCTGAGCTCAGGGCGCCGGGACGACGACCTCGGCGGTCATCGGCCCGCCGCACTCCGCGGTGCCGCCGACCCGCACCCAGTCAGACGCACCGTCGTCTCGGGAAGGACGCCGCCCGGCCCGCTCACCGAGACGACGAGCTCCTCGCGCAGCCCGTCCAGCGACCAGCTCTCCGCGCCGCCGTCGAGTTCCTGCGTCGTCCCCCTGTTCCCGGGCGAGCGCTCCGGCGTCCGCGTCAGGGCGGTCCCGGACGAGGGCACCGGCACCTCCTCCGGCTGCGGGAGCACGGTCAGGTCGGGCGGGAGGATCGCCCCGCACTCTGCGCCGTCGGGACACCGGACCGTGGCGCTCCACGGCCCTCCGGCCGGCCAGTCGTCGGCCAGCAGCCGGCCAGCACCAGCAGCGACCGGAGCATGCCGCGAAGCCTGTCACCCAGGGTCGTCATCGTGGCGGAAGCCGTTCCAGCTGGGCCACGAGGACGGCGCGGACCTCCTCCTCGGCGGCGTCGACCGAGTCGGAGACTGCCGTGGCCGAGACGCTGAACACCCCGTGCACGCACCAGGCCAGCGCGGCGGGACCGTGCAGCGTCCCCGGCTCGGGCTCCGCGACGGTCACCAGCCGGCAGCCGCCCGGGAGACCCGCGGGCTGCTCCGTCAGGAAGCCGCGATAGTGCTCGGCGTCGTTGTGCGCCCTGTCCTCGGCGTAGGCGCCCGCGCCGGCCCGGGACTCGAACTGGTCGACGAAGACGCCGGTCACGGGCCCGCCGGCCTCGCCCCAGAACCGCTCCCACCCGTGCACATAGCCGAGGTCCTCGAGCACGCCCCGCTCGCGGGCCGGGTCGTCGGAGTAGCCGGCCACGTCCTCCACCCGCTTCGCGCCGGCGGGCGGGCGCAGGTCGCCGTCGGAGAGGCGCGGGAGGCCCGAGGGCACCTCGGGAACGACGAGGGATCCGAGCTCCCCCGCCGAGGCGGGCAGTGACGGCCCGCGTCCCGGGCTGGCCGCTCCGTCCATGGGCCGCGCGCACGCGCCGACCGGCAGGAGGACGACGAGCGCGACGGCGATCCGGCGGGCCCGCCGCCCGGGCCTCACCGAGCGGCTCGTGGTCCGCCGTCCGGTCCGGTACCGAGTGCGGTGTCGATCAGCCGGTCCACGAGCTCGGGATAGGCGACCCCACTGGCGGCCCACATCCGCGGGAACATGGAGATCGGCGTGAACCCCGGCATGGTGTTGACCTCGTTGATCACCAGCCGGTCGCTGCCGTCGGGCGCGGTGCCGAGGAAGAAGTCGACGCGGGCGAGCCCACGGCAGTCCAGCGCCAGGTAGGCCCGGCACGCGGTCTCCTGGACAGCTGCGGTCTGCCCGGGCGTCAGGTCGGCCGGGACGTCGAAGTCAACCGAGTCGTCCAGGTACTTGGCCGAGAAGTCGTACCAGTCGACGCCGGACCGCAACCGGATCTCCGCCGGCGAACTGGCCTCCGGCAGCCCTCCCCCGCGGCCGGCGAGGACCCCGCACTCGACCTCCCGCCCGGGCACCGCGGCCTCGACGATCACCTTCGGGTCGACGGCGGCGGCGGTGGCCACGGCGTCGGGGAACTGCGCCCAGTCGGTCACCTTGGTGATGCCGATGCTGGACCCGGCCCGCGCGGGCTTCACGAACACCGGCAGGCCCAGCCGCTCGCGCGCTGCGTCGTCCAGCACGGCGGGATCCGGCCGTACCGCCCCCAGCGCGTCCCGGAGCACGACGTGGTCCCCCTGCGGGAGCCCCGCGGCCGCGAGCAGCTTCTTGGTGAACTCCTTGTCCATCGAGGCGGCGCTGGAGAACACCCCGGAGCCGACGTAGGGCAGCCCGGCCATCTCCAGCAGGCCCTGGATCGTCCCGTCTTCCCCGTAGGCGCCATGGAGGACGGGGAAGACGACGTCGACCTCGGTGAGCGCACGGCCGATCGCCGTCCCCGGCTCGAGGACGGCGAAGCCGCGGCCGTCCGGGTCGCCGACGAGCGAGACCGCGGTGCCGCCCGTCACCTCCGGGAGCGCGCCGTCGGCGATCTCGAGGCGCTGCGCCGGATCGGCCAGGACCCAACGGCCGTCGAGAGAAATGCCGACCTTCACCACCTCGTACCGGTCGGGGTCGAGCGCCGCGATCACGCTCCCCGCCGACACGCAGGAGATGGCGTGCTCCGCACTGCGGCCACCGAACACCACTGCCACGCGCACCTTGCTCGATCTCCCGCTCATCGCCGCCGACCCTAGTGGAGCGGGACCCGACGCCCTCTCGTGTGGCAGCCTCGTGGCATGCGGGAAGGTCGGGTGCCGCCGGACGCGGCGACCTTCCCGCTCCCGTTCCGGCTGGCCGGGGCGCTCGTCCACGTCTACACCGCGAGCGGCACGGTCCTCGGTCTGCTCATCGTCCTCGCCGCGATCGAGGGCGAGGCCGTGACCGCCCTCTGGCTGGGAATCGCGGCGCTCTTCGTCGACGGGACCGACGGCATGCTGGCCCGCCGGTTCCGGGTCAAGGAGACGATCCCCTGGTTCGACGGGGCCCGCCTCGACGACATCGTCGACTACCTCACCTACGTCTTCGCGCCGGTGGTCCTGCTCTGGACGACGGGGCACCTGCCCGGCGGCGTCCTCGGCTGGGCGGTCGCCGCCCTGCCGCTGATGGCGTCGAGCTACCAGTTCTGCCGGGTCGACGCGAAGACCTCCGACCACTTCTTCCTGGGCTTCCCCAGCTACTGGAACGTGGTGGCCTTCTACGCGATCGTCCTCGACCTGGGGCCGGGAACGGTCGCGGCGATCCTGGTCGTCTGCGCGGTCCTGGTGTTCGTGCCGGTCCGCTACCTCTATCCCTCGCGGATGACGTCGCTGCAGGGGCCCACGCTGGCCTTCACCGCGATCTGGGGGATCACCTACGTCGTCCTGCTGCTGCAGGCGCCCGACCCGAACCCGTGGGTGGTCGGCATCTCGCTGAGCTACCTCGTCTACTACGTCGGACTGAGCTGCTACCTCACCCTGCGCAACCGGTCAGCGCAGGGAGTCGAGCGCGGCCGATAGGTCCTCCACCAGGTCCCGGGTGTCCTCGATGCCGCAGGAGAGCCGCAGGAAACCCGGCTCCACCGCGTCTGCCCCCCACTGGGCCCGCCGGTCGATGGTGCTGTGCACGCCGCCGAAGCTCGTCGCGGCGGTCCACAGCCGGCTGGCGGCCAGGACCTCCATGACGGCGGCCTCGCCGGGCAGCTCGGCCGAGACGACGCCGTTCGGGCGGAGCATCTGCCGGGCGGCCAGGTCGAAGGAGGGGTCCTGCGGTCGCCAGGGCCACCGCACCCCCCGCACCGCGGGCCAGCCGGCCAGCAGCTCGGCGACGGCCGCCGCGTTCGCCGCCTGCCGGGCCAGCCGGAGGTCGAGGGTGCTCATGGAGCGGTGCCCGAGCCAGGCCTCGAAGGGTCCGGGGATGCTGCCGGTGTGTCCGCGCCAGGCCGCGATGCGGGCGTGGAGCTCGTCGTCGGTGGTGCTCACGTGGCCGAGCAGCAGGTCGCTGTGCCCGGTGAGCGCCTTGGTGTCGCTGCCCACCGTCAGGTCGGCGCCGAGCTCCAGCGGACGCTGTCCGAGCGGCGTCGCCGTGGTGTTGTCCACGGCCAGGAGCGCTCCCGCCGCCCGGGTGGCGCGGGCGACGGCGGCGATGTCGCACACGTCGAGCCGGGGATTGCTCGGCGTCTCGAGCAGCACCATCCGGGCGCCGGCCAGGTCCCCCCGGGCCGCGACCGCTCCGATCTCCGGCGTGGGCACGTAGTCGACCCGCACCCCGAACCGTTCGAGCTCGTCGGCCGCGAGGAGCCGGGTCGTGTAGTAGCCGTCGGACGGCAGCACGATCCGGTCACCGGAGCCGACGAAGGGCAGGACGGCGGCGGTGATGGCCGCCATCCCGGTGGCGAAGGACAGGCACCGCCCGCCGTCGAGCGCGCCCACCGCGGCCTCGAACTCCCGCAGGGTGGGGTGCTCGGTGCGGCCGTAGGCGTCCGCTCCCCCGGCGCGGGGCGGCTGGTCGCCCAGGTGGAAGGGGGCGGCGAACACCGGGGAGGGCCGCAGCGGGGCACCAGGGACGCCGGCGCTCTCCCCCGCCCGGACCGACCGCGTGCCGTCCCCCCAGGACCCTTCGCTCACTCCGGCTTGGCTTCCCGGCTCATGATCTCGCGCACCATCTGGGGCGGGGCCTCGCCCTCGTGGCAGACGCGGACGACGGCCTCGGTGAGCGGCACGTAGACGTCGTGCGCGCGCGCCAGATCCAGCACCGAGCGGCAGCTCTTGACCCCCTCGGCGGTCTGGCGGGTGCTCCGCTGGACCTCGTCCACGCTCATCCCCCGGCCAAGCTTTTCGCCGAAGGTGCGGTTCCTCGAGAGCGGGGAGCTGCAGGTGGCCACCAGGTCGCCGAGGCCGGCGAGGCCGGCGAACGTGGTCAGCTCGGCGCCCAGCGCCGTGCCGAGGCGCGCCGTCTCCGCCAGCCCACGGGTCATCAGCGACGCCCGGGTGTTGTCACCGAAACCGAGCCCCTCGGCGATGCCGCAGGCGAGCGCGATCACGTTCTTGACCGCGCCGCTGAGCTCGCAGCCCACCACGTCGGGGTTGGTGTAGGGCCGGAAGTAGGCCGTGTGGCAGGCCGCCTGCAGCGCTTCGGCCCGCTCGGTGTCCGAGCACGCGATGACCGTCGCGGCGGGCTGCTCATCGGCGATCTCGCGGGCGAGGTTGGGGCCCGACAGCACCGCGACCCGCTCGGGCCCCGCGCCGGTCACCTCGCAGATGACCTCGCTCATCCGCTTCGTGGTGCCGAGCTCGATGCCCTTCATGAGCGACAGGAGCGTCGCGTCCGAGGGCAGCAGCGCCGACCAACCGGTCAGGTTCTCCCGGAGCGACTGCGACGGCACGGCCAGGACGACGATCGCCGCGTCCAGCAGGGCCTCGGCCGGGTCGGCTGTCGCCCGAACGGCCTCGGGCAGGCGGACCCCGGGCAGGTAGTCGCGGTTCTCGCCGTCCTCGGTGATCGACTTGGCCAGTTCCGGCCGCCGGGCGTGCAGCGTGACTTCGCACCCCGCGTCGGCCAGGACCTTCGCGAACGTGGTGCCCCAGGAACCGGCGCCCAGCACTGCCGCGCGGGTCATGCAGCGCTCCCCGAGACGTTCCCGGGCACGTCCCGTCGCGGCCGCGGATGGAAGGCCAGAGGGGCGGTCTCCCCGCGCAGCTCCGCCAGCTGGTCGCGCACCCGTCCCATGATCAGGTCCGTCGTCTCCCGGAGCAGGTCCCCCGGGACGGGCTTCCCGGCACGGAGGGCGCGTCGCTGGGCGGAGAGGTCGACCGATTCCCCGACCAGGTAGTCGACCGGGGTCCGCAACCGCAGGTTCAGCTTCTTGGCGTGGTAGTCGTGCACCCGCTGCGCTCCCCACTGCGCCACCGGAACGACGACGGCGTCCGTGGTCAGCGCCAGCCGGGCGACTCCGGTGCGCGCCTCCATCGGCCACCAGTCCGGATCCCGGGTCACCGAGCCCTCGGGATAGATCACGACGACGTTGCCCGCGGCGAGGTCGGCTTCCGCTGCCCGCAGCGCCTGGTGGGCGTCGGCACTGAACCGGGCGACCGGGATCTGGCCCGCGCCGCGCAGCAGCCGGCCGGCCGGACCGCGGAAGACCGATTCCTTCGCGAGGAAATGCGGCACCCGCCCGTGGTCCCAGACGAGCCGGGCGCAGGCCAGCGGATCCAGGATCGAGACGTGGTTGACGACCAGCAGCACCGGACCGGCTCCCGGGATGCGCTCGCCGTGCCGGTACCGCAGGCGGAACAGCAGCGAGGAGATCGGGTAGATGACGCCGACGGCGACAGACAGGGCCGGGGAGAGGCGTCCCCGTGTCCGCCACTTCGGCAGCCGCGGACGGCTCCGGGCCGTCCCGGTCGGCAACGAGGCGTCCTGCGCCACCGGCACCCCTCTCCCCTGCTCGATCCGCGCCTGCTAGCTGTCTCTGCGATCGGTCTCTGCGATCGGAACATGTTCGACCCTACGTTCCGGCCGGGCTCGCACCGGGGGGTCGTCGTCCGAACGGGTGTGCTCACATGGTTCCCGTGCCGCCGTGGTCCGTCGTCGTCCCGGCGAAGCGGCTCGCCGTCGCCAAGACCCGGCTGCGCCCGCTGACCGGGGCGCTCGGGGAGGCCACCCACGACGAACTGGTGCTGGCGCTGCTCGCCGACACCGTTGACGCCGCCGTCGGATGCCGGTCGGTCGCCGAGGTCGTGGTCGTGACCGACGACCCCGCCGCCGCCGGCGTCGTCCGCCCGCTCGGTGCGCGGACGCTGGCCGACGAGCCCGACCGCGGGCTGAACCCGGCGCTGGAGCACGGGGCCCGCAACGCCGCCCATCCTGCCGTCGCGGCGCTGTCCTCCGACCTGCCGGCGCTGCGCTCCTCCGAACTTGCCGCCGCGCTCCGGGAGGCGGCCGCTGCTCCGCGCTGCTTCGTCCCCGACGCCTCCGGCACGGGCACGACACTGCTCACCGCGGTCGGCACACCGCTGCGGCCCTTGTTCGGCACCGTCTCCGCACAGGCGCACCGGGACGGCGGCGCCCGCTGCCTGTCCGGCGCGTGGCCGGGGCTGGTCCGCGACGTGGACACACCCGACGAGCTGCGGGAGGCGCTGAGCCTGGGCGTAGGGCCGCGGACCACTGCGGTGGTCGCACGGCTCGACCGCCGCGCGCCGCGCTGACGGTCCACCTCTCGCCGTCGACGCGGGTGGGGCACGATGACGACGTGCCTCCCGCGAGCGCGTCCGGAACCGGTTCCCTGCCCACCGACCGCTTCCTCAACCGGGAACTGTCGTGGCTCGACTTCAACGCGCGGGTGCTCGATCTCGCCGAGGACGACTCGCTGCCGCTGCTGGAACGGACGAAGTTCCTGGCGATCTTCGCTGGCAACCTCGACGAGTTCTTCATGGTCCGCATCGCCGGGCTCAAGCGCCGGCACGACATGGGGCTGACCGTCCGCTCACCTGATGGGCTCACCATCCGGGAGCAGCTGGAACTGATCACGTGCCGGACGCAGGACCTTGTCCAGCGGCACGCCGACGTCTTCCTCAAGGACGTCGCCCCGGGGCTGCAGGACGAGGGCATCCGGATCGTCCACTACGAGGAGCTGGAGGACGACGCCGCCCGCCGACTGCGCGAGTACTTCCGCGACCAGGTCTTCCCCATCCTCACGCCTCTCGCGGTTGACCCCGGGCACCCGTTCCCGTACATCAGCGGGCTGTCGCTGAACCTGGCCGTGTCGGTTCGCGATCCCGAGAACGGCCTGTCCCACTTCGCGCGGGTGAAGGTCCCGAACAACGTCCCGCGCTTCGTCCCGGTCGGTCCCACCGGCCAGACGGCGACGTTCCTCCCGCTCGAGGACCTGATCGCCGCCCACCTCCCCCAGCTCTTCCCCGGGCTGGACGTCCTCTCCCACCACCTGTTCCGGGTCACCCGAAACGCGGACCTCGAGGTGGAGGAGGACCGCGACGAGGACCTGCTGCAGGCGCTCGAGCGCGAGCTGTCCCGCCGCCGCTTCGGTCCCGCCGTCCGGCTCGAGGTCACCGACACGATGGATCCCCAGATCCTGGAGGTGCTGCTCTCGGAGATGGAGATGCGCCCGGAGGACGTGCTGCACGTCCCGGGCCTGCTCGACCTCTCCGCGCTGTGGGCCCTCTACGAACTGGACCGGCCCGAGCTCAAGGACGACCCGTTCGTCCCGGCCACCCATCCCCGGCTCTCGGAGGGCGAGACGCCCAAGAGCGTCTTCGCCACGCTCCGCGAGGGCGACGTGCTGGTGCACCACCCCTACTACTCGTTCGCCACGAGCGTCCAGCGGTTCATCGAGCAGGCAGCGGCCGATCCGCACGTCCTGGCCATCAAGCAGACCCTCTACCGCACCTCCGGCGACTCACCGATCGTCAATGCGCTGATCGACGCCGCCGAGGCCGGCAAGCAGGTCGTCGTCCTCGTCGAGATCAAGGCCCGCTTCGACGAGCAGGCCAACATCACCTGGGCCCGCTCGCTGGAGCGGGCGGGGTGCCACGTCGTCTACGGCGTGGTGGGCCTGAAGACGCACTGCAAGACGGCGCTCGTGGTGCGGCAGGAGCAGGGCGTGCTGCGTCGCTACTGCCACATCGGGACCGGCAACTACAACCCCAAGACGGCCCGGATCTACGAGGACCTCGGCGTCCTCACCGCCGACCCTCGCGTGGGCGCGGACCTGACCGACCTGTTCAACACCCTCACCGGCTACTCCCGCCAGACCAACTACCGCACCCTGATGGTGGCGCCGCGTGGGATCCGGGCCGGGCTGATCGACAAGATCCGCCGCGAGGCGCGACACGCCGGTGAGGGAAAGTCCAGCGGTATCCGGATCAAGGCGAACTCGCTGATCGATGAGAAGATCATCGACGCTCTCTACGACGCCTCCCGGGCCGGCGTCCCCGTGGAACTGCTGCTCCGCGGCATCTGCGCGCTGCGCCCGGGCGTCCCCGGGATGTCGGAGTCCATCCGGATCCGGTCCATCGTCGGCCGCTTCCTCGAGCACTCCCGCGTCATGTCCTTCGACAACGACGGGGACCCGGAGTGGTGGGTCGGCAGCGCCGACCTCATGCACCGCAACCTCGACCGCCGCGTGGAGGTACTGCTACGCGTCTGCGACGAGACCTCCCGCGCAGAGCTCCAGGGGATCTTCGAGGCGGCGATGGCCCCGGACGTGCGCTGCTGGGAGCTGGGCGGCGACGGGCACTGGACGCGCACCGGCGAGTGGGACTACCAGGGCGAGCTCCTGCGGCGGGCGGGTGAGCACCCTGGCTGACCGGTCGGCGACGCTGCCGGCGGTGGTGCGCGCCGCGGGCTGTGCGGTCTGGCGGCAGACCGGCGATAGGGCGCTGGAGACGGCGCTGGTCCACCGCCCCCGGTACGACGACTGGTCACTGCCCAAGGGCAAGCCGGACACCGGTGAGCACCTGGTGCAGACCGCCGTCCGAGAGGTGGGCGAGGAGACCGGGCTGGACGTCGTGGTGGGGCGGCGCAGCGTCCGCACTCGCTACGAGGTGACCGGTACCGACGGCGCTCCGCGACCCAAGGAGGTCGACTACTGGACCGCCCGGTGGACCGGGGGCGAGTTCGTGCCCAACGACGAGGCCGACGACCTGCGGTGGCTGCCGGTGGCCGACGCCGCCGCCCTGTGCACCCACGACCACGATCACGCGGTCCTGGACGATCTCGCGCGGACCGACGTCCCCCGGGCGCCGACGTTGCTGCTGGTCCGGCACGGTCACGCACGCGGGCACGGGAGGTGGGACGGCCCCGACGACTTGCGTCCGCTGGACTCCCGCGGCGAGGCGGAGGCGCGGCGGCTCGCCGAGGTGCTGCCGCTGTTCGGTCCGCGGACGGTGTTCGCCGCGCCTCCGCTGCGGTGCTCCCAGACCGTGACCCCCCTCGCCGAGCGACTGGGCCGGGCCGTCCAGCCGCTCCCCGAGCTCGGCGAGGACGGGTTCGGCGCCGATCCGGAAGGAGCCCTGGCCGTCGTCGAGGGACTGCTCGCCGCCGGGGCAGCACCTGGCGTCACCGTCGTCTGCAGCCAGGGTGGAGCGATCCCGTCGGTCCTGCTGGCCCTCGGTGTGCGGGAGGGCGGCTCCCGGGCCTTCCCCCCCGCCGCCAAGGGCAGCGTCTGGGTGCTCGGGGGCCGGAGGGGCGCCCTGTCGGCCGACTACTACCGCAACTTCGCCGGCTAGCTCCTCGCAGGGAGGGCGGCCGGCAGCCACGCCGGCCGCTTCGACTCGAAGGCCTCGATGTCGCCCAGGTGCCGCTCGGTGAGGCCCACGTCGTCGAGCCCCTCGAGCAGCCGCCACCGGGTGTACTCGTCGATCGAGAACGGAACCGTCGTCTGCCCGTAGGTGACCTGGTTGGCCTGCAGGTCCACCGTCACCTGCGTCGTCGGGTCGGCCTCGATCGCCGCCCACAGGGCCTCGACGTCGGCCTGCGGCAGCAGCACGGTCAGCAGCCCGGACTTCGTCGAGTTGTTGCGGAAGATGTCGGCGAAGCGGGAGCTGATGACCACCCGGAACCCGCCGTCCAGCAGCGCCCAGACGGCGTGCTCCCGGGAGGAGCCGGTTCCGAAGTCCGGACCGGCGACCAGGATCGAGGCGCCGGCGTACTGCGGCTGGTTGAGGACGAAGTCCGGCTCGTTGGTCCGCCACGCCACGAACAGCCCGTCCTCGAAACCGGTACGGGTGATCCGCTTGAGGTACTCGGCCGGGATGATCTGGTCGGTGTCGACGTTGGTCCGCCGCAGCGGGACGGCGGTGCCGGTGTGCGTGGTGAAGGCGTCCATCAGACGGTCACTGCTTCCTTCAGGTCGGCGGGGGCGGTCAGGTGGCCGGTGATCGCCGTCGCCGCAGCGACGGCGGGGCTGACCAGGTGCGTGCGGCCGCCCTTGCCCTGCCGGCCCTGGAAGTTGCGGTTGCTCGTCGACGCCGAGCGCTCACCCGGCTTGAGCTGGTCGGGGTTCATGCCCAGGCACATCGAGCAACCGGCCCCGCGCCACTCCGCCCCGGCCTCCGCGAAGACCCGGTCCAGACCCTCCTCCTCGGCCTGCGCCTTGACCGCCACCGAGCCGGGGACGACGAGCATCCGGGTGTCCGGGTCGACGCGCTTCCCGCGGAGCAGCTCGGCCGCGACCCGGAGGTCCTCGATGCGGCCGTTGGTGCACGAGCCGAGGAAGACGGTGTCGACCTTGATGTCCGACAGCGGCGTGCCGGCGTTCAGCCCCATGTAGGCCAGCGCCTGCTCGGCGGCCGCCCGGTCGCCCTCGTCGGCGAACTCCGCCGGGTCGGGCACGCGCGCGGAGATCGGCAGGCCCTGGCCCGGGTTGGTGCCCCAGGTCACGAACGGCGTCAGTGAGGCGGCGTCCAGGTGCACCTCGCGGTCGAAGACGGCGCCCTCGTCGGTGCGCAGCGTCGACCAGTACTCGACCGCGGCGTCCCAGTCGGCGCCGCGAGGGGCGTGCGGGCGGCCCTCCAGGTAGGCGAAGGTGGTCCTGTCCGGCGCGATCAGCCCGGCTCTGGCCCCGGCTTCGATGGACATGTTGCAGATCGTCATCCGAGCCTCCATCGACAGCGCCTCGATGGCGCTGCCTCGGTACTCGATGACGTGGCCCTGCCCGCCGCCGGTCCCGATCTCGGCGATGACGGCCAGGATGATGTCCTTCGCCGAGACTCCGGGGGGCAGCACGCCGTCCACCGTGACCGCCATCTGCTTCGGGCGGTACTGCGGCAGCGTCTGGGTGGCCAGCACGTGCTCGACCTCGCTCGTGCCGATGCCGAACGCCAGCGCGCCGAACGCTCCGTGGGTGGAGGTGTGGCTGTCACCGCAGACGATGGTCATGCCGGGCTGGGTGAGTCCCAGCTGCGGACCGATCACGTGCACGATGCCCTGGTCGCGGTCTCCCATGGGGGCCAGCCGGATGCCGAACTCGGCGGCGTTGCGGCGCAGCGCCTCCACCTGGGCCCGGCTGACCGGGTCGGCGATCGGGGCGAGGATGTCCAGCGTCGGGACGTTGTGGTCCTCGGTGGCCATCGTGAGGTCCGGACGGCGGACCGCGCGCCCCGCGGCCCGGAGCCCGTCGAAGGCCTGCGGGCTGGTCACCTCGTGGACGAGGTGCAGGTCGATGTAGAGCAGGTCGGGCTCGCCCGCGGCGCTGCGCACCACGTGGGCCTCGTAGACCTTCTCCGCCAGGGTCTTCGGCACGCTGGATCCTCTCACTAGCCATCCCACCGGCATTTGGATTCTCACAATGTGGGATGCGAGTATTGCTGTGTGGGACAGCCTAACCCCGTCGCCGTGCTCGACAAAGCGGTGGCCATCCTCCGCGCGGTGGCCGACGAGCCGGCGAGCCTCGCGGAGCTGGTCACCCGCACCGGCCTTCCCCGCGCGACCGCGCACCGGCTCGCCGTGGCGCTGGAGGGCCACCGCCTCGTGCAGCGCTCACCGGAAGGCGCCTGGCTCCCGGGACCGGCGCTGGTCGAGCTCGGCCGGAGCGGCGCCGGGTTGGCCGAGGTCGCCGGGCGCCACCTGGTGGCGCTGCGGGACAGCAGCGGGGAGAGCTCGCAGTTCTACGTGCGCGAGGGCGGCACCCGGGTCTGCATCGCCGTCGCCGAGCGCACCAGCGGCCTCCGCGACACGGTGCCCGTCGGTGCGCGGCTGCCCATGACGGCCGGGTCGGCGGCGCACGCCCTGCTCGCGTTCGCACCGGCCGACGAGGTCACCCGCCTCCTGCCCAACGCGAGCTTCACGGCGCGCACCCTGCTCGACGTCCGCCGGCGCGGGTGGGCGCACAGCATCGCCGAGCGGGAGCCGGGCGTCGCCTCCCTGTCCGCACCGGTGCGCAACTCCGGCGGGGCGGTCCTCGGCGCCGTCTCCATCTCTGGCCCCGTCGAGCGCCTCGGCCGTCGTCCCAGCCCCGAGATCGTGGGCGCCGTGCTCGATGCGGCCGCCGCGATCGGGCGGTCCACGGGCTAGAGCAGCTGGGTCGCGTCCCCTACGCGCACGCGGCCACCCCGGACCACCGACGCCTGCACCCCGAGCGCGAGGTCCCGCTCCTGGGCGAGCGTCCGCAGGATGCGCTTGTCCTTCTCCAGCCGGCGCTGCGGCAGAGCGACCATGACGCAGCGGGGCATCGCGGGCCCGACACGGAGCACCACCTCGTCACCCAGGCGCACGTCCCGCCCGGTCCACTCCTCCTCGGGGAAGCCGTCGCCGTCGACGTCCGGGACGACGTTCGGACGGAACCGCGCGACGTCGACCGGACAGCCGAGCAGGTCCCCCAGGGCCCGCAGCGACGCCGTCGTCGGCACCTGCACCGGGCGACTCGTCGTGGTGCGGCACGTCGTCCTCCGAGCGGATCCCGAGCGGCCGGCCCATCGCTGCGCTGAGCGGCGCAACGGCGTCGTCCAGGCCGTGCCGCTCCCCGGTCGGGGACTCGACGACCGGGACAGCCCCCCGTCGAGCACGGCACGCCACTCCAGCAGTCCGACGACGCGCCGGAACCGTCACGTGGTCTTCCCGCTGCCGATCTTGCCGTCGTCGGTGTAGACCGCCCACTGGCGGTCACCGACCAGGCCGCGGTGCTTCACCCGGTGAGCTCCTCGCCGGCCATGGACTTGACCGGGTAGCGCAGCAGGGCGCCGACTCGTCCCGCGGTCACGCCAACCTGCGGGCACCGGCGGAGGGGACGACGTCGAAGGCGCGCGGCGCCGCGAAGCCCCGCCGGCCGAACTCGTCACGGACCGCGGCGGCCACCGTTTCCGCCCGGTCGCGGTCCACCAGGACGACGGCGCTGCCGCCGAAGCCCCCGCCCACCATGCGGGCCCCGTGCGCGCCCGCGGCGAGGGCGGCGTCGACGCAGGCGTCGAGCTCCTCGGTGGAGATCTCGAAGTCGTCGCGCAGCGAGGCGTGCCCCGCCGTGAGCACCGGCCCGATCGCCCGCGGGTCGCCCTCGCCGCCCAGGATCTGCACCACCTCGAGCACGCGGGCGTTCTCGGTCACGATGTGCCGCGCGCGGCGGAGCAGGACGCCGTCGAGCGCACCGAGACCGTCCACATCGGCCACGTCCCGCAGCGCCGGCACGCCCAGGCCCGCCGCCGCCTGCTCGCATTCCCGGCGCCGGTCGCCGTAACCGCCGTCGGCGTGGGTGTGCGAGGTGCCGGTGTCGACGACGAGCAGCTCCAGCCCCGCACCGGCCAGGTCCAGCGGCACCTGCTCGCTGCTGCGGTCGCGGGTGTCGAGGAAGAGCGCGGCCCCCGCGCGGCACAGCAGCGACGCCGACTGGTCGAGGATCCCGGTGGGCGCCCCGACGAAGTCGTTCTCCGACCCGCGGGCGAACTCGATGAGATCGTGCCGGGTGAGCTCGGGGGCAAGGAGGTCGCGCAGGGCGAGGGCGACGGCGCAGGTGAGCGCGGCCGACGAGGACAGCCCCGCTCCGGCCGGCACGTCGCTGTCGACCAGGACGCTCATCCCGCCGGCCGCGCGCTCGCGCAGACCGTGCACGACACCGGCGGGGTATCCCGCCCAGCCGCCGGGCCGGCCAGGGGCCAGCTCCGCCACGGGAACCTCGACGACCTCGCCGTCGGACTGCAGCGAGGCCAGCGCGAGGACCCCGTCGGCGCGAAGCCCGACCGCGGCGCGGGTCGTGTGCGGCAGGGCGATGGGCAGCACGAAGCCGTCGTTGTAGTCGGTGTGCTCGCCGATGACGTTGACCCGGCCGGGAGCGGCCCACACGCCCTCCGGCCGGCTGCCGAACCGCTCGGTGAAGGCTGCCCGCGCGCGATCGGCGGCTGCGGCGTCGCCGGTCACGCCACCCCCACGGCCCGGAGCTGCTCCGCGACGTCCTCGGGGTTGGTGTCGGTGATGAAGGCGCCCATGCCGGACTCCGAGCCGGCCAGGTACTTGAGCTTGCCGGGAGCGCGTCGGAAGGAGAACAGCTGCAGGTGCAGCCACCAGTCCTCGCGCCCCGTCCGGACCGGGGCCTGGTTCCAGGCGGAGATGTAGGGCATGGGGGTGTCGAAGCGGCGGGCGAACCGGCCCAGGACATCGAGGTAGACCTCGACGAAGGCGTCGCGCTCGGCGTCGTCGAGCTCGGGCAGATCGGGCACCCTGCGCACCGGGAAGAACTGCACTTCGTAGGGCCACCGCGTCGCCGCCGGCACGAAGGCGGTCCAGTGCTCGTTCGCCGTCACCACGCGGGGCCCGGTCCGCTCGCCCGCGAGGACGTCGGAGAACAGGTCCCCGCCCGTGGCCTCCCGGTGACGGCGCACCGAGGCGAGGACCTTCTCCACCCGCGGGGCCAGGAAGGGATAGGCGTAGATCTGCCCGTGGGGATGCGAGAGCGTCACCCCGATCTCCTCGCCGTGGTTCTCGAAGCAGAAGACCTGCTCGATGCCCTCGATGGCGCCGAGCTCCGCCGTCCGCTCGGCCCAGACGTCCACCACCAGACGGGCGCGCGCGTGGCCCAGCTCGGCGAAGACCCGCTCGTGGTCGTCGGTGAAGCAGACGACCTCGCACCGACCGAAGCCCGGCCGCAGTTCTGCCGTGGCCGCTCCGGGGGCGAACGGCGGCACGTCGCGGTCGACCGCGGTGGCCAGGGACGGGAAACGGTTCTCGAAGACCACGACCTGGTACGCGGAGTCCGGGATCTCCGACGGTCGGCCCGGTCTGGAAGGACAGAGGGGGCACTGGTCGGCGGGCGGCAGGAAGGTCCGGGTCTGGCGGTGGGAGGCGATGGTCACCCACTCGCCGACCAGCGCGTCGAAGCGCAGCTGGGACCGGGTGCTCACCGCAGGCAGGTTGCGCGTGTCCGCGGCCTCGTGCAGGGCGGGGTGCCGGCCCGGGTCCAGGTCCCCCTCCACACCGCTGTCGAAGTAGAGGATCTCCCGGTCGTCGGCCAGCCGGCGACTCGTGCGGATCACTGCAGCTCCCCTCCGACGCCGTTGCGGTGCGCGGAGGAGCCTAGCCAGGACGCGAGCATGCCGCGGGCCGCACCCACCCCGGGAACGGCGAGAGCCCCCGACCGGTGGGTCGGGGGCTCTGGCACGACGTACTTCATACGGCGTAGCCCCGAAGGGATTCGAACCCTCGCTACCGCCGTGAGAGGGCGGCGTCCTAGGCCGCTAGACGACGGGGCCGTGCGTGTGCGACGCGAGCACATCGTGCCAGACCACCGTGCGCGCCCGGATCCCGGGGTGGACACCGGAACGCGGAAACCCCCGGCCGGATGGCCGGGGGTTCCCGGGTGGCGTAGCCCCGAAGGGATTCGAACCCTCGCTACCGCCGTGAGAGGGCGGCGTCCTGGGCCGCTAGACGACGGGGCCGTGCTCGAACGTGCGGTGGTGCCGGTACGGAGGAGATCGAGCTTCCTCGCTGGGGTACCAGGACTCGAACCTAGACTAACGGAACCAGAAACCGTCGGGCTGCCAATTACCCCATACCCCATGGGCGGCGCCTCGCGGCGCCGCAGCAGACGATACCCGACGGCTCCTTGGCTGGGAGCGGTACCCCGGGGCCCCGGCGGGTCAGCGGGCGGGCACCGGGTCGGCCAGGAACGGCAGCCGCAGATCCTGCGCCGCGGTCTGCAGCTCCGGTTGCAGCCGGCGCCGGGAGCGGGCCACCAGCGCCACGAAGGCGGTCAGCGCGAGCAGGGCGAGCAGCACGTCGAACCACGGCACCCCCGCCGAGGACTCGCTGGCGGAGAGGACGTCCTCCCCCAGCGCCCCCGCGAGCACGAAGATCACCACGTTGTTGACCGAGTGCAGCGCGATCGCCGCCTCCAGGCCACCGGTCAGCCAGACCACGGCGGACGCCGCGAGGCCGAAGAAGAAGTAGAAGCCGAAGCTCGACAGCCCGGGCGGGAGATGGGCCAGCGAGAAAAGCACCGCACTCACCAGCGCCGCGAGGATGCCGCCGGCTCTCGGATCGCGAATCCATCCGGCCACGGCCTGGCTGAGGTAGCCCCGGAAGAGGTACTCCTCGGCCGCCGACTGCAGGGGTGTGGTCAGGAGCACCACCACCAGGAGCCAGCCGTACGAGGCGACCGGACCGGTGATCTCCTCCTCCGCGGCGTCGGAGACCGCCAGGGACAGCCCGAAGGACGCGACGATGGACACCCCGATGGTCAGCAGGGCCAAGCCGACGAAGGAGGGCAGCAGCCGCCATCGCAGACGCCCGAGCACCGAGGAGGACCAGCCGATGCGCATGCCGTGGGTCGCTGCCCACGCCAGCCAGACGACCGGTATGGCGACCGCCGTCACCAGGTTGAGCACCAGGATGAACCCCGGGCCGTACATGGCCGCGGGGTCCATCTCGAGGAAGGCGGCACCGTCGGCGATGAACAGGCCGACGCCCCCGATCACGAACGTGATGAGCGCCGCGACCAGGTAGACGACGAGGATGAGCAGCAGGCCCACCGCCGGACGCCACCAGCCCCACGAGCGGGTGCGCATCGCGAGCAGGAACGGCTGAGGCACGTCGTGCGGCGGCGTCCCCGGCGGCGGCTTCCAGTGCATCCCGGGCGGAGGCGGGCCCCACGGCGGCGGGTACCAGGCGACCGGCCCGGGACCGTAGGGCGCGGGGGGATACGGCACGGCACCGTAGGGAGCCGGGGCGTACGGCGCGGCACCGTAGGGAGCCGGGGCGTACGGCGCGGGCGCCCATGTGGGCTGGCCCCACGGCGGAGCGCCCCAGGCCTGGGGCGGCGGGTACCCGGGCGGCTGGTTCCCGGGCGGGGGGTACCAGGGCGCTGGATGCCCGGTCGGCGGGTACCAGGGCGTCCCCTCGGGACGCCGGGTCGGCGGCGGGCCGGCGTAGGTCTCCTCGCCGGGAACGGGGCCGGTCATGCGCGAGGGGGCGCCGGGACGGCCCCCGGAAGGGCTCGCGCGGACGCCAGCCGGGCGAGGGTGCGCTCGCGGCCGAGGAGCTCGATGGACTCGTACAGCGGCGGGGAGACCGTGCGCCCGCTGATCGCGACCCGCACCGGCCCGAACGCCTGCCGGGGCTTGCGGCCCAGGCCCTCGACCAGCGCCGTCCTCAGCGCGTCCTCGATGGCCGGCGTCGACCAGTCGGCCAGCTCGGACAGCGCCGTCGTGGCGGCGTCGAGCACCTCGGCGGCCGCCGGGCCGTCCAGCTGCTTCGCCGCGGCGGCTGGGTCGAGCTCCACCTCGTCCACGAAGAGGAACCCGAGGAGGCCGACGGCCTCCGAGAGCACGATCATCCGCTCCTGCGCCATCGGGGCGATGACCCTCAGCACGCGGTCCTGGTCAGGGGTCGGCGGGTCGCTGACCAGCCCGGCCGAGGCCAGGTAGGGCACGACGCGGTCGACGAACTCCCCGACCGGCAGCGCACGCAGATGGGTGGCGTTGATCGCCTCGGCCTTCTTGAGGTCGAACCGGGCCGGATTGGCGCTGACCCGGGTGACGTCGAATGCCTTCGCCATCTCGGCCATCGAGAAGATGTCCCGGTCCTCGGCGATGGCCCAGCCGAGCAGCGCCAGGTAGTTGGCGAAGCCCTCGGGCAGGAAACCGCGCTCCCGGTAGACGTCGAGGTTGGACTGCGGGTCCCGCTTGGACAGCTTCTTGCTGCCCTCACCCGTGACGTAGGGCAGATGCCCGAAGCGCGGCGTGCCCGAGGCGACGCCGATGTCGGTGAGCGCGGCGTAGAGCGCCAGCTGGCGGGGGGTGGAGGGCAGGAGGTCCTCACCGCGGAGCACGTCGGTGATCTGCATGAGCGCGTCGTCGACCGGGTTGACGAACGGGTAGAGCGGCGCTCCGTTGCCCCGGACGAGCACGAAGTCGGGCACCGAGCCGGCGGCGAAGCGCACCTCCCCCCGGACGAGGTCGGTCCACACGAGGTCCGGGTCGGGCATCCGCAGCCGCAGCACCGGAGCTCGTCCCTCGTTCCGGAAGGCCGCCTTCTGCGCGTCGGTGAGGTACCGGTCGGCGTTGTCGTAGCCGAGCTTCGGGTCCTGACCGGCGGCCAGCCGGCGGGCGTCGACCTCCTCGTTCGTGGAGAAGGACTCGTAGGCGTGACCGGCGGCCAGCAGGCGAGCCGCGACGTCGGCGTAGATCTCGCGCCGCTCGGACTGCCGGTACGGCCCGTGCGGTCCACCGACCTCCGGCCCCTCGTCCCAGTCGAGCCCGAGCCAGCGCAGGCAGTCCAGCAGGTGGCGGTAGGAGTCCTCGGAGTCCCGAGCGGCGTCGGTGTCCTCGATACGGAAGACGAACGTGCCGCCGGTGTGCCGCGCGTGGGCCCAGTTGAACAGCGCCGTCCGCATGAGCCCGACGTGCACCATCCCCGTCGGCGAGGGGCAGAACCGCGTCCGGACCTTCCTCATCGGCTGCCACCGGCGGTGGAGACGACCTCGGGCGCCGTGACGGTGTTGGTCAGCGTGCCGAGACCCTCGATCGTGACGTCCACCTGCTGCCCCGGGCGAATCGGGCCGACGCCCGACGGTGTGCCGGTGAGGACGACGTCCCCGGGCAGCAGCGTCATCACCCGGGAGATGTAGGAGATGAGCGTCGGGACCGGGAAGATCAGCTGGCTGGTGCGTCCGGACTGGCGGAGTTCCCCGTCGACCGTGCAGGTGACCGCCAGGTCGGCCGGATCCAGGCCGAGGGCGCCGAGGTCGGTCTCGATCCAGGGACCGATCGGGCAGAAGGAGTCGAAGCCCTTGGCGCGGGTCCACTGCCCGTCGCCCTTCTGCATGTCCCGCTCGGTGACGTCGTTGCCGATCGTGTAGCCGAAGATGCTCGCCGCCGCCTGCTCCTCGGTGACGTTTCGGGCACCGCGAGCGCCGATCACGACGGCGAGCTCCGCCTCGTGGTGCACGTTCGTGCTGCCCGGGGGGATCCGGATCGCGTCGCCCGGGCCGATGACCGCGGTCGAGGGCTTGAGGAAGAGCAGGGGCTCCTTCGGCGCGTTCCCGGTGTCCATCTCCGCGATGTGGGCCGCGTAGTTCTTCCCGACGCAGACCACCTTGCTCGGCAGGATCGGCGAGAGCAGCCGGACGTCGGCCTGCGAGAACCGCTGTCCGGTGAAGGAGATCCGGCCGAAGGGGTGGCCCTCGATCTGGGCCACCTGGCCGTCGCCGTCGAGGACGCCGAAGGACATGCCCTGGGGGGAGGCGAAGCGGACGATGCGCACGTCTGCGAGGTTAGACGCGCGGATGCGCCGGCTCCGTCGCGGCCATGGCGAGCCTGATCACCACGAACGTCTTCCTCGGGAACCTGGTTGCGGTGTCGGCCGGAGGCCGACGATGTAATACCCGCATGATCCTGATCGTCGTCAAGTTCCCCGTCCGCCCCGACCGCGCGGAGGAGTGGCCCCGGCTGCGGGACGAGTACACCCGCGCCGTCCGGTCCGAGGAGGGCAACCTCTTCTTCGAGTGGTCCGAGAGCCTCGAGGAGCCCGGCACGTTCGTCCTGGTGGAGGGCTTCCGCGACGCCGACGCCGGCGCGGCCCACACGGGCACGCAGGCCTTCCGGGACTTCGTCGAACACGCCCCGGACGTCGTCGCCCGGCAGCCGGAGATCATTTACGTCGACTCGCCCGACCTGACCGGCTGGGGACCGATGGGCGAGACCTCTCCGCGGACCTGACCTGGGGTCAGGCCCGCGCCGGGCTGCGGTGCCGGACGGCGTAGGTGAGGGCGTCCACGAGCGCGTGCCACGAGGCCTCGACGATGTTCGAGTGCACCCCGACGGTGGTCCACTCCCCCACCCCGTCCGTGGTGTCGATGAGCACGCGCGTGGTGGCGCTGGTACCGCCCTTCCAGTCGAGGATGCGGACCTTGTAGTCGGCCAGCGCAACCTCGGCCAGGATCGGGTACCGGCCCACGAGCGCCTGGCGCAGCGCGTTGTCCAGCGCGTTGACCGGGCCGTTGCCCTCCGCCGTGCTGATGATCCGCTCGCTTCGGCCCTGCTCGTCCTTGATGTGCACCTTGACCGTCGCCTCGCTGACGACGACCCCGTTACCCCAGTGCTCGACGGAGCTCTTGTAGCTCTCCAGCTCGAACAGCGGCTGCGGGGCGTCGGGCAGCTGGGCCCGGAGCAGCAGCTCGAAGGAGGCGTCGGCTGCCTCGAACGACCAGCCGTCGGCCTCCAGGACCTTGACCTGGTCGACCACACGGCCGATCGCGTCGGCCTGGCCGGCGAGGTCCACCCCGAGCTCCCGGCCCTTGAGCTCGACCGAGGCGCGCCCGGCCATCTCGGTCACCAGGATCCGCATGTCGTTGCCGACGACCCTCGGGTCGAGGTGGTTGTAGAGCTCGGGGCTCACCTTGATGGCGCTGGCGTGCAGGCCCGCCTTGTGGGCGAAGGCGGAGTGGCCGACGTAGGGCTGGTGGTCGTCGGGGGCGATGTTGGCCAGCTCGGCGATGGCGTGGCTGACCCGCTGCAGCTCGGGCAGGCATTCCGGTGGGACCACCGGGAGGCCCATCTTCACGGCCAGGTTGGCGATGAGCGAGAAGGTGTCGGCGTTGCCGGCCCGCTCGCCGTAGCCGTTCGCCGTCCCCTGCACGTGGGTGACGCCGGCCTCGACCGCGGCGAGGGAGTTGGCGACGGCGCAACCGGTGTCGTCCTGGCAGTGGATGCCGAGCTTCCCGTCGACCCGGGACCGGACGTCGGCGACCACCCGGCTGACGCCCATCGGCAGCATCCCGCCGTTGGTGTCGCACATGACCCCCACCTCGGCGCCGGCCCCGAACGCCGCCTCCAGCACCCGGACGCCGTAGTCGGAATCGGCGGCGTAGCCGTCGAAGAAGTGCTCGCAGTCGAGGAACACCCGCCGGCCGGAGGCGACGAAGAAGGTCACCGTGTCGGCGACCATGGCCAGGTTCTCCTCGAGCGTCGTCCGCAGCGCCTCGCGGACGTGCCGGACGTCGGACTTGGCGACCAGGCACACGACGGGCGTCTCCGCGTCGAGCAGCGCCCGCACCTGGGCGTCGTCCTCGACGCGGACGCCGGCCTTCCGGGTCGCCCCGAAGGCGACGAGCTGCGCGTGCCGGAGCTTGAGCTCTGTCCGCGCGCGGGCGAAGAACTCGGTGTCCTTGGGCAGGGCCCCCGGCCAGCCGCCCTCGATGAACCCGACCCCGACGTCGTCCA
>JALYMS010000144.1 GCA_030773535.1 Actinomycetota bacterium
CCCTGCTCGCGAGTCGCCACTGACCGGAGCCCTTGCTACCGGCCTAGGCGGAGCGTGAGGGCGAGCGTGACGAGAGAAAGAATCTGATCATCTCGGCGGATGCGTCGGGGCCCATCGGGTCGGTGTAGGAGCCGACAGGGTTTCCGCCGAACCAGGCGTGGCCGCCGCCGTGCACGGTCCAGGACTCGGCGAGAACTGCGCCGCGGCCGTCGGTGTGCAGGGTCCTCGTGCTGGCGTGACCGGCCGGGAGTTTCATGTGCACGGTCTCGGACACCGAAGTGACCGCGCTGGCAAGCCGGGCGGCGACGAGTCTGTCCGCATTCACCGGAGCCACGGTTGAGTCACGGTCACCGTGGAAGACGATCAGCGGTATCCCGCCGCCCGGAGGAGGGGAACCGCCGGTGCGCATGGCGGTGAAGGCGGACGCGACATCACGTGCGGCGCCGTAAGCGATACCGGAGTGGACGCCGACTGCGGCGTAGAGCTCGGGATAAGTCGCCGCCATCACCGCCGCCATCGCGCCGCCGGCGGAGAGCCCGGCAATGTACACCTGGGCCGGGTCGACGTCGTGGTCGGTCATGACCTGCCGGGTGATGCCGGCGATGATCGACGGCTCGCCGGTCCCGTTCTGCTGGTCGCCGGACCTGAACCAGTTCCAGTAGCCGCCGCTGTTGGCCGCGCTCGACTGCTCGGGATAGGCGACGAGAAGGCCGTGTCGTTCGGCCAGGGCGTTCATCTGAGTGCCGGCGGCGTAGTCCGTGGCGTTCTGCTTGCCGCCGTGGAGCATGACGACCAGCGGCGCCGGCGCCGCCGTGTGGCTCGTAGGGATGTAGAGGTGGTATTCCCGTGTCCCGGCCGGCTCGGTGTGCCTGAGGTGGCGGATCTCGCCGCCGGGTGCGGCGGCCGCCGCGGCGACGCCCCGACGTGTCGATCCCCTGGCGGCGCTGGGCCGGCTCCCTAGTAGGCCGGCGAGAGCCCCCGGCAGGCTCCTGCCCGCCGCTTTGACCGTCCGCGCCGCGCGTAGCTGGTCGAACAGGGCGCCGGTGTCCGATGCACCACGCCGCCGTGTGCCGTCCCAACCGGCCGGCGGAACGACAGATCCGGCGTCGAGCCTGCCCTGCAAGACCGCCACGGCCTCGCTCAGGCGCCCGGCGCGAGTCAGCCTCAGAGCTTTAGACATGTCGGCAGCACGGTCGTCGTCCATGGGTGGCCTTTCACTTGTGGCAAATCGGCGTGGACCGGTCGGTCCACCCGGGCGACGTCGGTCGCCACGCCGGCTTACGGCGCTGCGGCACGTGCGTGACGCCGTGTCTCAGGTGGTGCGGGGGGCGAGGGCAGCCTTGACCGCCCTCGGCGCTCGGAAGGCGCCGAGGACCTCGACCGAGGCGATGGTCGCCAAGGCCAATTCCGGCGTGACGTCATCGGCGAGTGTCGCGAGTCCGAGGACGCGCAATTCGATCTGCTGACCTGCCTCGCGGAGTTCCTCGAGGTCACGCCGACTCAGGTGCTGGACGCCGAGTGTCAGTGTCCGACGCGCGACCGTGTCGCTGACCGCCGTAGCCCGACTCTCGAGCTGACGGCGGATCGCGGTGCGGATGAAGTCCGTGCGGTTGGCGTAGAAGCCCTCGTTCACGAGCAGGTCAATCTGACCGAGGTCAACCAGGCCGACGTTGATGGTGATCTTCTCGCTCCTGTCCACCTCCGCCAACTTCACCCTCCCTGCGCGTGCCATCCTTTCACCATCCAGTGGGATGGTAACAGCCCGCTGGCCGGCTAGACGGTGGAGCAACCCCACCACGTCACATGCCGGACCGGTCCGCCCTCGATGCCACTGCTCTCGCGGAGGAACCACCTAGGCCTGCTCAGCAGGCAATACACCTGCAGTACACGTAACGTGTATACTTGGTGTATGGCGCGGCTTCGGACCAACATCGAAATCGAAGATGAGCTGGTGCAGGCGGTGATGACCCGCTACGCCTTGCGGACGAAGACGGAGGCGGTCGACCTCGCGCTGCGGCACCTCGCCGGTCAGCCCATGAGCCGGGATGAGGCGTTGTCAATGCGCGGCGCCCGAGCGATGGACGATGTTCCAGAGGACCGGGCACCGCGCGGGGCCGCGTGATCCTCGCCGACACCTCTGCCTGGGTGGAGTTCGATCGGGCGACGGGCAGCGCCGTGGACCGGCGGATGAGCCAGTTGATCGCCTCCGACGGCCCCCTTGCCGTCACCGAGCCCGTGCTCATGGAGGTACTTGCCGGCGCACGCGATGACGGGCGGGCGGATGATCTCCGTCGGTTGCTGTTGCGGTGTCATGTGCTTGCGCTTGATCCTGCCGCGGACTTCGACGCGGCTGCCCGCGTCTACCGGCGTTGCCGTCGCGTCGGAGTGACCCCTCGCGGCCTCTTGGACTGCCTCGTTGTCGCGGTGGCTTGGCGTAGCGGAGCCAGCGTGCTCGCACAGGACGTCGACGTCGAGCGAATCTGCGGGGTCCTGGGCGTGCCCTCGGACCCACGGTCGACGGACTGACCCCAGTCGGGTTGCGGATCTTCTGGCAGGTCTTCGATCAGAGCATGTCGGCCCTTGCGGCCCGCCGGCGATCGGCCTGCCCCAAGGAGGGCTGTCCCGGGGCATGGGGCGATCTGAACGGGTGCGGCGAACTCGTGGTGCCCCTTCAGCACGAAGCCGTCGGCGCCGGCGGCCTGGTAGGCATCCAGCGTGTCGAGGTCGTCGCCGCGGCGGGGGAGGACGTCGGGAGCCGCGTGCACGTGGCAGTCGAACACCCTCAGTCCTCCTCCGCCATCAACGCCTGGACCTCGCGCGCCACCAAGTCAAGCCGCGGCTCCCGGAGCAACGGCCACCGGCGGCGCAGGGCCCTCAGGTCCGCGAGGTCGAGGGTCACCTCGCCCGTGTCCGGCTCCTCGGCCAGCCGCAGCACCTCCTCGCCGTCGGGACACCGACGACGCGGGACGAACCCCAGAACTCCTTGCCGCTCTCGGTGCCCGAACGGTTCACGAACCGGAACCATCCCTCCGTGGCGGTCCACCGAGAGCGCTCCCGGATGATGGCGGACCACCCGCCAACCGAGCTGGACTGCTATGAGCGCCCCGAACGGCGGGAAGGCCGCCCCGCCGGACGCATGTGGTGGTCGGCCGCCATCGCGGCGGCCATGCTCGGCGTCCTTCCCGCCGACTGGCTGGGGGGAACTGCCAGCGCCGCGCTGCTGTGGGTGGTGCTAGGAACCGCCTTCGGAGCGGGGGCACTGCCCTTCGGCCGACGGGGGACGAACGTCGGCAGCTCGGGCCGGCGCCTGCTCTGCCTGGCAACCTCGATGTGGCTCTTCGCCTCGTTCCTGGGTTTCCTCGGCGTGGTGTTCGTGCGGTTGCCCTTGCTCCAGGCCGCTTCCATCGTCGGGCTTCAGCACCTGTTCCTGGTCCTCGAAGGTCGGCGCATACCGGCCAAGATCGCGTCCTGACCACCCTCGCCGCCACAGGTCCCGCGAACGCGGAGCAGTCCCGCAGCGTCCACGCCGAGGCCACGAGTACGACACGACTCGACGAGCCCCTCCTCGGACTACGCCGTCCGGGCCCTTCGACACCGCAGCCGGGCACCGAGCGGTTCCGAGCCTCGCGTACGAGGTGTAGCCGGCGGGCTCGTCGCCCTCTTGGGCGCGCTAGTTGCAGGCTGGACGGACCACCATCGGCGAGGCCGATCTCAGAGGTGCGTGGGTCCAGGCGCTTGCACGTCCGCAGTTATCCCCGAGAAACCACGGAACCCCCACGGCTTGGAGCCGTGGGGGTTCATGTCGGTGTCCGAGGGGCGAGACGCTACGTACGCACACGGCTGTCGGCCGCTGGTTGATCGACCCGCCGGCGTCCCTACAGGTGCGTCGACGCGCGCCCTGGTCTCGCGTGCATAAGGGCGTTGGGGGCAAAGGCCACCGCGGGACTCCGACGCCACCCGGCTCGACCCGGAGCGACGGCAGCTCTGCGGGCGTCCACGGCTCTGCCGGACGTCAGCGGGCACGCCGGTCGAACTCCTCCAGCTCCTCGATCGGTGACGTTGTCTGGACGTGGGGTCGCGGTCCGCGCCAAGCGCATCCACAACAGTCCCGATGAGCTTCGGCACTGGTGGCCGATGAGCACGGCGTCGCCGACGTCCACGGCGACTCCTCCGGGGCACCGAGGAAACGCTCGGCAGGAAGCGCCTGGCGTGACGTCCTCGGTGGTCGCCTCAGTATGGAGTCCTCTGGGGTGGGCTCGATGGGGTACCACCTTGGGGGTCGGGCTGGACCGTGGCCGGGCAGATGAGTGGCTGGGCCCCGCGTTCCTGCCCCGAATCGGCGAAGGCGGTGTCGAGGTGCACGATGGGCACGGGGCGGGAGGCGGCGTCCGGGACGGCCAAGTCTCGCTGACGGTGCTCACGCAGGCGAAGAAAGGAATGGAGCCGGTGACGGTGATCCGTAGCCAGACGTAGCCGGGGGCGCACGTCCGACTGGGCTGCCACGATCGGTGCCGGACAAGGTCCGGCAGGGCGTCGCCTGCCCGGACGTGAGGCCACCGCAGGAAGGTCCTCGGCGGCGACGGGAGGACGCGCCCACTCTTTTGCCGCCGCTGTCGGGCGGCTCCACCATCGTGTGCACGAGCGTTCGGGGGAGATGGTCCATGGAACACAGCCATCCAGTCGTACATGGCAAGCACCGGCGGAAGCCGAGTCCGGGCCGGTTTGCCCTCACCGTCCTGGCCCTGGCGCTGCTCACCGGTGCACTCGTCGTCGCGGTGGTGTGGCGGGGCGTTGTGGACACCGCTTCCGGGGGCGGCGGTGAGTCAGGTTCCGCTCCGGGTGCCGTGGGGCAGCGGCCGAGCGAGTCGCATCAACATGCACCGGCGACGCCGGCGGGCACTCCGAAGCCGGCGGCGAGCGAGGCCACCCCCACGGTGGGCTCGGCGATCGCCGTTGGGCAGGCGCCGCACCACGTCGCCGTGGCACCCGGCGGCAGGTTCGCCTACATCGCCGACCCCGTGGCCGGCGCTGTCATTCGCTTCGACACGGTGGCGGGCAGGTCCACCGCCACCATCCCGGTCCCACAAGGTCCACCGCAGATGGTCACGTTCGCACCCGACGGAACGCGGGCCTATGTCTCGGTGTACAAGAACGATGTCTCCGGCTACAACACCGACTTGACGATGAACCACATCGTCTTTCTCGACACGCGTACCGACAGCGTGATCAGGGCCGTGCCGGTGGGCAAGGGTCCGTACGCGGCGGCGACAACCTCCGACGGGCGTCGCCTCTACGTGCCCTTCTACGACGAGGACTACCTCGACGTGATCGACACCGACACCGGCACGTTGGTGACCCGCATCCCGACTGCGCCCAGCCCGCACTGGATCGCCATGAACGGGGACAGCGGCTTCGGCTACGTCACCAACCACTTCTCCGATGTGATCACGGTGTTGAATCTCCGGACCAATTCG
>JALYMS010000145.1 GCA_030773535.1 Actinomycetota bacterium
CCCCCGGGGGGAGGCCGGCGCCGCCACAGTAGCCCGCCCGTTCAGGGGCGATCCGGAGCCGCGCTCTCGATCACCTCGTAGGACCACAGGTGGTGGGAGTCGGAGGCCGCGGGGGCCAGGGTGTCCCCTCCGCCGTCGTGCGCGCGGTCGAAGTCCTGTCCGGACTGCCACGCCTGGTAGTCCTCCTCGCTGCTCCAGCGGGTGTAGACGAGGTACTGGTCGGTGCCCTCGAGCGGGCGCAGCAGCTCGAACCACTCGAAGCCGGGGGTCTTCTCCACCGCACCGGCCCGTCCGCGGAAGCGCTCCTCGAAGCGCTCCTGCTTGTCCGGCGGAACGGTGATCGCGTTGATCTTGACGACGCTCATGGGCCTCCCCTTCCCGGTCGGGCCGACGGTCAACCCCGGATGAGGCACGCTGGAGCGGTGAGCACGCAGCGCACCGCCGATCTCGGCTTCGCCCGGCTGGACCTGGACCGCGGCTCCCGCACCGGCACTCCCGAGGTGGTCTATGCCGCGGGCAAGACGCCGGAGCAGACGGTGGCGTGCCTGGCCGCCCTGCTGGAGGGCGGCAGCTCGCCGGCGTGGGCCACGCGGGTGGATGCGGCGACGGCCGCCGCGGTCCTGGAGCGCTGGCCCGACGCCCGCATCGACGAGGAGGCCCGGTGCGCCTTCGTCGGGGAGCTCCCCGACGCGGTGGGGAACGTCGTGGTGCTGACCGCGGGCACCTCGGACGGCCCGGTGGCCGCCGAGGTGGCCGCGACGCTGGCGGCGAGCGGAGTGGGCTGCACCCGCGTGGACGACGTGGGCGTCGCCGGGGTCCACCGCGTGCTCGCGGTCGCGCCCCAGCTGTCGACGGCCGACGCGGTGGTCGTGGTGGCCGGCATGGACGGGGCGCTGCCCAGCGTGGTCGCCGGGCTGACAGACCGCCTGGTGGTGGCGGTGCCCACGTCGGTCGGGTACGGCGCGGCCTTCGAGGGGCTGGCGGCGCTGCTCACCATGCTGACCGCCTGCGCGCCCGGCGTGCTGGTGGTCAACATCGACAACGGGTTCGGCGCCGCGGTGGCGGCCGCGCGGATCGTCCGGTCGGTTCAGCGGTAGCGGACGGGGTCCGGCAGCAGCTCGTTCATCGACCCCGACCGGAACCCGCGCGGATCGACCTCGACGCGGTCGAAACCGCCGATGACGGCGAGCAGCTCCGGCCGGCGTCCGAGGTCGTCGACCAGGGAGGCGTCCACCTCCACTCGCGCGACGTCGTTCCCGAGGTCGCGCACCCGCAGATCGCGCACCGGCAGGCCTGCGTCCACGAGGGCGGTGCGCAGCCGGGTCTCGGCGTCCTCCACCCGGGCCAGGCCCGCCGCCGAGACCAGGACGCCGTAGGCGATCCGGCTGGCCAGGCACGCGGCGGCGGGCTTGTCGGCCAGGGGCAGCCCCCAGCGGCGGGCCGCCGCGCGGACGTCGTCCTTGGTCATGCCCGCGCGGGCCAGCGGCGCCCAGGCACCGCGGTCGGCGGCGGCACGGATCCCGGGCCGGAAGCCGGCGCGGACGTCGTCGGCGTTGGTGCCGGTGACGACGTCGGCGATGCCCAGCCGGACGGCCAGTGGTGCCAGGACGTCGATCAGCTCGGACTTGCAGAAGGCGCAGCGGTCGCCGGCGTTGGCCCGGTAGCCCTCCCGTGCGAGCTCGTCGGTGCGCGGCTGCTCGTGCCGGACCCCCAGCGCCGCAACGAACTCCGCCGCGGCAATGCGCTCGGCGGCGGGCAGGCTCGGGGAGACGGCGGTGGCGGCGACCACGCGATCTGGCCCGAGCGCGCGGACGGCGGCGGCGAGCACCACGCCGGAGTCCACTCCCCCGGAGAAGGCCACCAGGACGCCGGTCAGCGGCGCGAGTTCCGCGTCGAGTGCCGCGAGCCGTTCGTCGAGGGAGTTCACGCCCTGGAGGCTGTCACAGGTCAGGACGGCGGGAACCCGACGGCCACCCGAGCGGAAGACCCAGCGTCCTCGACGAGCGCGCACAGTCGACCCTCCAGATCGACGGCGGCGTGCAGCCCCGGGGCACCGGTGGCCGGGATCCGCTGCCCGAAGGCGAGCGCGCGCGCATCCTCCTCCGGAACGGGGCGGACGGGGAACACTGTGGTCGCCGCCTCGGCCAGGCCCAGGAACCCGTCACCCCCGCCTGCGAGGAGCGCCGCGCCGGCCTCGTCCACCGGCGCCGCCCGATCGACGGAGAACGGCCCCGAGGCGGTGCGCCGCAGGGCGGTGAGGTGGCCCCCCACGCCGAGCGCCGCACCGGCGTCGCGGGCGATGGCCCGGATGTAGGTGCCGGCGGTGCAGCGGACGGTGACGTCGACGTCCACCAGCTCCGGTTCCGCGCGCGCGATCCGGTGCACCTCCAGCTCGTGCACGATGACCGACCGCGGCGCCAGCTCGACGGCCTCGCCGGCGCGCACCCGGTCGTAGGAGCGCCGGCCCTCGACCTTGACTGCGCTCACCGCCGAGGGGACCTGCTGCAGGGGTCCGGTCTGGGCGGCCAGTGCGGCCAGGATCGCTCCGTCATCCAGGTGGGCGGCCGACGCGGTCGTCAGCACCGTGCCCTCGCGGTCGTCGGTGAGCGTGCTCTGGCCGAGCCGGATCGTCGCCTCGTAGGTCTTGTCGTGGCCGCCGACGTGACCGAGCAGGCGGGTGGCCGCGCCGACGCCCAGCACCAGCAGGCCGGTTGCCATGGGGTCCAGCGTGCCGGCGTGCCCGACCTTGCGGACCGACAGCACCCGCCGGGCCCGGGCGACGACATCGTGCGACGTCATCCCGCCGGCCTTGTCGACGAGCAGCAACCCGGGCGGCACGTCGGCGTCGGGACGCTTGCTCATGCTGGACTCCGCGTAATCACGCGGTCACCCTTGCAGGCGCCGTCAGCCACCTCTCCCCGGCCACCCGGGTCACGGTTCCGGCGAGACGCAGCACGATGAAGACCGTCAGGCCGGTCCAGATACCGGCCAGTCCCCAGCCGAGCGGAATCGCCAGGAGGGACAGCGGCAGGAAGCCGAGCAGCGCTGAGCCGATCGTGAGCGTGCGCAGGTAGCCGACGTCGCCCGCCCCGATGAGAACGCCGTCAAGTGCGAAGACGAGACCGGCCAGCGGCTGCATGCCGGCGAGGAACCACCAGACGACCTCGGCCTGGGAGATCACCGCGGGGTCGTCGGTGAACAGCGGCAGCAGGGGGCCCCGCAGCGCGAGGAGCAGCAGGCCGACCAGCAGCCCGGAGCCCAGCCCCCAGAGCGAGACGCGACGGGCCGTGTCGCGGGCCTCGGCCGGTGAACTCCGGCCGAGCGCCTGGCCCACCAGCGTCTGCGCGGCGATCGCATAGGCGTCCAGGACCAGTGCGAGGAAGAGGAAGACCTGCAGGGCGATCTGGTGGGCACCCAGCGAGGCGGTCCCGGCGCGGGCAGCCACCCCGGCGGCAGCCAGGAAGGACAGCTGCAGGACCGCGGCCCGCAGGAGCAGGTCGCGGCCGATGACGAGCTGGCTGCCGATGGCGGCCGGCCGTGGCCGCCAGTCGGCGTCCTCGGCGAGCAGCGCCCGCACGAACAGGGCCGCGGTGAGCGCCTGCCCGGCGACGTTGGCGACCGCCGAGCCGGCCAGGCCGAGCCCTCCCGGGTACACGAGCACGGGACAGAGCACGAGGCTCAGCAGGCTGCCGGCCAGGACGTACCGGACCGGGCGGCGCAGTTCCTGGACGCCGCGCAGCCAGCCGTTGCCGGCCAGGGAGACCAGCAGCAGCGGCACGCCGAGGGAGGCGATCCGCAGCCACTGCTCCCCGGCGTCGGCGACGTACCCCGGACCCCCGGCCAGGGCCCGGGTGAGCGGGCCGGCCAGGAGCTGGAACGCGACCAGGACCGCCGACCCCAGGCCGAGCGCCAGCCAGGTGGCCTGCACGCCCTCGGTGACCGCGCCGGCCCGGTCCCCGGCGCCGGCCCGCCGGGCGGCCCGCGCCGTCGTGCCGTAGGCCAGGAAGTTCAGCAGTCCGGCCGCCCAGGCCAGTAACCCGCCGCCGACGGCGAGCCCGCCCAGCGGAACGGTCCCCAGGTGGCCCACGACCGCGGTGTCGACCAGCAGGTACATCGGCTCGGCCGCGAGGACGACGAGGGCAGGGAGTGCCAGCGAGAGCACCGAGGGGCTACGCGAGCTCCGCACGCAACGCTCGCAGAGTCGTCTCACGGTCGGCCACCGAGGTGTACCCAGCCGCGAGGGTGTGGCCGCCGCCGCCCAGGGCCGTGGCCACCCGGGCCACGTCCGTCGCCCCGCGCGAGCGCAGGGACACCGACCAGGCGCCGTCGGCCTGGCCCTTGAGCACACACGCGACGTCGGCCTCCTCGGTGGCGCGGACCACGTCGACCAGAGCCTCGAGCTGCTCACCCGGGAGTCCGTGCTCGGCCGCCTCGGCCGTGCTCGACCAGGTCCACACCAGGCCGGCACCGACGTCGGGTTCGAGTGCCGCCCGCCCAGCGACCACCGAGAGCAGGCTCAGCCAGCCGAACGGCGCGGTGTCGAACAGCCGGCGGCTGATCGCGGCGTGGTCGATCCCGGTCCCGAGCAGGCGCGCCGCCAGCTCGTGGGTCTGCGGCCGGGTGTTGCCGAATCGGAAGGAGCCGGTGTCCGCCGCCAGCCCCGCGTAGAGGCAGGTGGCGAGCTGGACGTCGAGGCTCACCCCGAGTTCGTCGAGCAGACCGGCGACCAGCGCGACCGTCGCCGGTGCCTCCGGGTCGATGAGGCGGACGTCGCCGAAGCCGGGATTGCTGGCGTGGTGGTCGACCACGACGGAGGTCCCGGCGTCCTCGATCAGGCCGGCCAGCTCCCCGAGCCGCCCGGTCGAGGCGGCGTCCAGGCTTACGAAGACATCAGGGAAGGACGGCACCGCGGACGACGGCACCAGGCCCTCGCTGCCCGGCAGCCAGCCGAGCGAGGCGGGCAGGGTGAACGGGTCGGGGAAGGTGGCCAGGACGCGCGCGCCACGACGGCGCAGCGCCTCCGCCAGGGCGAGGGTGCTGCCGAGCGCGTCGGCGTCGGGTTGCACGTGTCCCGACAGGACGACGGTGGCGCGGGCATCGGCCGCCTCGGCCAGCACGGAGGCCGCTGTCCGCGCGGACGGTCCGGCCGTACCCGAGGAGTGCCGGGCTCCCGTCGTCACGGTCCCGGGTCGGCGACCGGGGGAGCGTTCCGCTCCTCCTCTACCGAGCCGCCACCGACCGGATACCCGGCGCCGTCGTCCGGCTCGTCGGAGGTGATGCTCGCCGCGGAGCCGATCTCGCCGTGCTTGCCGCCGTCGGTCGGGTCGCCGGAGTCGGGCACCTTCGAGCCACCGAGGACCGAGGTGCCGAAGCCCTCGTCGGGCTCCCGCGGGTCCGGGTCGTTCTCGCTCACGAGTTCTCCTCGCTGGCGCTCGTCGTCCGCGTTCGCGGCGCTGCTCTGTCCATCGGTTCGCTCGCAAGCTCGCTCACGAGGCGCTCCTGGTCCCGACGGTGTCATCGACCGGGTCGTCGGCCGTCGCCGCCGCGTCGACGTCGTCGTCCTCGTCGTCCTCCGCGGGCTTGCGGTAGGGGTCGGGCTCGCCGGCGTACTGGGCGCCTTCCCGGGCGCGAGCCAGCTCGGCGTCGGCGTGCCGGGCCCGTTCCAGGGCCTCCTCGAGCTCACGGGCGGTGTCGGGGACCACGTCGGCGACGAAGGCGAGCGTCGGGACGAACTTGATGCCCGTCTGCTTGCCCACCGTGGAGCGCAGGACTCCGGTGGCGCTGGTCAGTGCCCGGGCCGAGTCCTCGACCTGCGTCGGGTCGCCGTAGACGGTGTAGAAGACCGTCGCCTCCCGCAGATCACTGGTGACCCGGGCGTCGGTGACGGTCACCATGCCCAGGCGGGGGTCCTTGATCTGGGTCTCGATCGCGGCGGAGACGATCTGTCGGATGCGCACCGCCAGCTTGCGGGCGCGGGCCGGGTCGGCCATCGGACCTCCTCTTCAGGGGTGCGGCACGCCCTTCGGCGGGCCGGTCACCGGGACGGACAGGGCAGGTCGGGTCGGAGCGGGTCAATCGTCGGTGTCGGCGATGAGCTGTCGATGTGTCGACAGCAGCGTCACCTCCGGCCGCTCGGCGAGCAACCGTTCGCAGGCGTCGAGGACGTCGGTCACCTGACCGGCGTCGCCGGCGACCGTGGCCACGCCCACCTGCGCGCGGCGGTGCAGATCGGTGTCCCCCACCTCCGCGGCGGCCACCGAGAAACGGCGCCGCAGCTCGGCCACGATCGGCCGCACCACGGCGCGCTTGCCCTTGAGCGAGTGGACGTCGCCCAGCAGCAGGTCGGCGGTCATCGACCCGGTGAACACCGGCTCCCCCGTCCTGCCGCTGGTACGGGCCGTGGCCGGGGGACTCCGCGGCCACGGCCCGCTGGACTCAGGTGCGCGGGATCTCGCGCATCTCGAAGGTCTGGATCACGTCGTCGACCTTGATGTCGTTGAACGATCCCAGCCCGATGCCGCACTCGTAGCCCTCGCGGACCTCGGTCGCGTCGTCCTTGAACCGGCGGAGGGACTCCACGGTCAGGTTGTCGGCGACCACGGCACCGTCGCGCAGCAGCCGTGCCTTCGAGTTGCGGACGATGGTGCCGCTGCGGACCAGCGAACCGGCCACGTTGCCGATCTTGGGCACCCGGAAGACCTCGCGGACCTCCGCCGTGCCGAGCTGGACCTCCTCGTAGACGGGCTTGAGCATGCCCTTGAGCGCGGCCTCGATCTCGTCGATCGCCTGGTAGATGACCGTGTAGTACCGGACGTCCACCCCCTCACGGTTGGCGAGCTCCGTGGCCTGGCCCTCGGCCCGGACGTTGAAGCCCAGGACGATCACGTCATCGGCCAGCGCCAGGTCGATGTCGCTCTTGGTGATCCCGCCGACGCCGCGGTGGATGACCCGCAGCGAGATGTCGTCGTCCACCTCGATCTTCATCAGCGCCTCTTCGAGCGCCTCGACGGTGCCCGAGTTGTCGCCCTTGATGATCAGGTTGAGCTGACGGGTCTCCTTGAGCGCGGCGTCGAGGTCCTCGAGGCTGATCCGCTTGCGCATGGAGGCGTTCTGCGCGTTGCGGATGCGCGCCTGGCGGCGGTCGGCGATCTGCCGGGCCACCCGGTCCTCCTCGACGACGAGGAAGGTGTCACCGGCCCGCGGCACGGAGGTCAGGCCGACGACCTGGACCGGACGCGCGGGCAGGGCCTCCTTGAGCTTGTTGCCGTGCTCGTCGAGCAGCGACCGGACACGCCCGTAGGCGTCGCCGGCCACGATCGAGTCGCCCTGACGGAGCGTGCCGCGCTGGACGAGCACCGTGGCGACCGGGCCGCGGCCCTTGTCCAGCTTGCCCTCGATGACCACACCCTGCGGGTCCTGCTCGGTGTTCGCGCGCAGGTCCAGGGAGGCATCGGCGGTCAGCAGGATGGCCGTGGTCAGGTCGTCCAGACCCTGCCGGGTGATCGCGGAGACGTCGACGAACATCGTGTCGCCGCCGTACTCCTCGGCCACCAGCCCGTACTCGGTGAGCTGCTGGCGGATCTTGGCGGGGTTGGCCCCCTCCTTGTCGATCTTGTTGACCGCGACCACGATCGGCACCTCGGCGGCCTGGGCGTGGTTGAGCGCCTCGACCGTCTGCGGCATGACGCCGTCGTCGGCGGCCACCACCAGGACGACGATGTCGGTGACCTTCGCGCCACGGGCACGCATCGCGGTGAACGACTCGTGACCCGGGGTGTCGATGAAGGTGATCGGCCGCTCGCTGTCCTCCAGCTCGGTGACGATCTGGTAGGCGCCGATGTGCTGGGTGATGCCGCCGGCCTCCCGCGCCACCACGTTGGTGTGGCGGATGGCGTCGAGCAGCTTGGTCTTTCCGTGGTCGACGTGACCCATGACGGTCACCACCGGCGGACGGGCCTCCCAGTCCTCCTCGTCACCCGCGTCGCCGAAGGTGAGGTCGAAGGTCTCGAGCAGCTCACGGTCCTCGTCCTCGGGGCTGACCACCTGGATGTCCCAGTCGATCTCGGCACCGAGCAGCTGCAGCGTCTCGTCGTTGACCGACTGCGTCGCGGTGACCATCTCGCCCAGGTGGAACAGGGCGGTGACCAGCGCGGCCGGCTGGGCGCCGATCTTCTCGGCGAGGTCGGTCAGCGAGGCCCCACGGGGCAGCCGGACGGTCTGGCCGTTGCCACGCGGCAGGCTGACCCCGCCCATGCTCGGCGCCGCCATGGAG